>CAMEXG010000064.1 GCA_945947045.1 uncultured Spirochaetales bacterium
ATATGTGATGAAGAAAACGAAGAACTTATAAAAAAGGCTGAGAATCTGGCACTCAGGAATGAAGATTTAGCTATCAAGAATGAAGATTTGGCTATCAAGAATGAAGATTTGGCTATCAAAGCCGAGACCCTTACCAATGAGTACAATATGGTAAAGAATCAGAACGCTGACTTAATAAAGATTCTTATAACCGAAGGTTTTTCTGACATAGAAATTGCATCGAGAGCTAATTTGTCAATAGAAGAAGTTGAAGCTGTTAGATCTACTTTGTAATCGAGATGATAGATCTTAGAGGAAGCATAGTAATATGTGTAAATATGTAAGAGCAATATGTGATGAAGAAAACGAAGAACTTATAAAAAAGGCTGAGAGCCTTGCTATCAAGAATGAGGATTTAGCCATTAAGAACGAAAACCTAACTATTAAGGCTGAGAATCTTACTAATGAGTATAATAATGTAAAAAACCAAAATGCTGGTCTAATAAAGATTCTTATAACCGAAGGCTTTTCTGACAAAGAAATTGCATCGAGAGGCAATTTGTCACTAGCTGAAGTTGAAGCTGTCAGGGCTTCTTTGTAATCGAGATGATAGATTTTAGAGGAAGCGTAGTAATAATAATTAGACTATAGGGTCATACAATCAAAACAGAACATCGAGGCATGGAGTAAATCTATGCCTTTTTTATTACGCCTTCTCACGATTGGAAAATATACATAGTAGTGTATATTAGAGGTATTACATTTGAAAGTTCAAAATCTCAAGGTCACCCTTCGGAGAATCAAAAAAGAATACTTATTATAAACTAATAGATCCATTCTGCATCTTCTTCCTCCGCTTTGTGGAAGGTAAGGATAGTCTCAATCTCGATAATATAGGATTAGAAAATTTTGACACTCAGAAGAGTAACGCTTGGAGAGGATTAGCATTTGAAAATGTATGCTTTAATCATATTTCAGAAATAAAAAATGCTCTTGGAATCAAAAACGTTGCAACTCGACAGACTTTATTATCCTCACAAAGTGAAGATGCTGTTAATTCACAAATAGATTTAATCATAGAGAGAAAGGATAATATTATTAATCTCTGCGAAATGAAGTTTTATAGTGACGACTATACAGTTTCAAAGGAATACTACAGGAGACTGCTTCAGAGGATTAATAATGTACAGCCATTTGTAAATAGAAAGTGTGCTGTCAGGAATACTTTGATCACTACATTTGGATTAAAGAAAAACGAATACTCATCCGCCTTTTCTGATGTAATTGTCCTGGATGATTTATTCTCTCTTTAAGCATATTATGTTTAACTCTTTATGCTTAAAATAAATCCCCACATTACTGCGGGGATTTACAAGTCTAAATAAAACTTAGTTATGTTCAGCAATAAGCATTGTCTTAGGGTTCAATGCAACCTTTGCAGGCTTTGGAACATTCTCGCCATGAGCTCTTACAACAGTCATGTTGACTTTATCAGCCTTCTCATTGAACTTGAGAGCAACAAGGACATCGATGAGAGGGAAATACTTCTCAAGTGTGTTTGGAACACCATACTCGTCAAATACGACATCTGGGCGTACAGGAGATACTGCAAACCAAACTTCGATGTTCATTCTCTTTGCAAATTCCTTGATCTTTGCAATATCATCTTCGCTGGCGATAGTAAGCTTGAAGCCGTCGAAAAGAACAGCATCGGCACTGAATGCGCCATGGCTGATAAGAGCTTCAAGAGAAGCAAGGACTTTTTCGATTGCAACCTGCTCCTGAGAGAAGTTCATGACTACTCTGTTGGAGAGAATCTGCTCATATACTTCATTTGCATCGTCAAGAGAATTGTTGTCGACAATCTCTCTGTAGACTTCCTTATACCAGTTGATGACATGTTCCACGTTGCCGGAGAAGGAAACGTGAATAACGTGCTCTCCCTTGAAAAGCTTGTCTGTAGCTATATGGACAAGGCAGGCTGTCTTTCCGACACCCTTCTTGGAGACAATTACTCCAAGATTACCCTTTCCAAGTCCGCCGTTTATGGAATCTTCGAAAACCCTGAGTGGGCTTACGCTATTAAGCTGCTTTAAATCCATTTTTGGTTCCTCCGGATAACTCAATTCTACCACACACAACTAACGCTGTGTGTGGAATTTGAATTATTTCTGGTTCTTCTTCTTTTCTTCGTACTTCTTCTTAAGTTCTTCAGCGACGCCCATTGGAACTCTGCCGTATTTAGCGACTTCCATTGTGAACTCTGCCTTACCCTGAGTAAGAGATCTGAGAACTGTAGAATAACCGAACATCTCTGCAAGAGGTACTTCAGCAATAACAGTACACTGGTTATTGTCTTCAGTAGAAGAGATGATCATACCTCTGCGCTGGTTGATGGAACCGAAGATGTTACCCTGGAATTCACTTGGACCTTCGACTTCAACCTTCATGATAGGCTCCAGGATAACTGGCTTTGCCTTCTCATAAGCTTCTCTGAAAGCGTTGAGAGCTGCTGTCTGGAATGCCATATCAGATGAGTCGACCGGGTGCCAAGCACCATCATTTACACAGACCTTGACGCCGATTACAGGGAAGCCGAGCTGAGATCCCTTCTTGACAGCTGTCTGGAATCCCTTGTCACAAGATGGGATATATTCTGTAGGAATAGCACCACCCTTTACTTCATCTACAAATACGTAGTCTGGAGCTGGTTCGTCCGGATTCTCGCTGACTGTAGGTTCAATGTATCCAGCAACACGTGCATACTGACCGGAACCACCAGTCTGCTTCTTGTGTGTATAGTTGAAATCCGCTCTCTGGCTGATAGCTTCTCTGTATGCAACTTCAGGCTGACCTACAGTCACTTCAGCTTTGTACTCTCTCTTCATTCTTTCGATGTAGACGTCCAAATGGAGCTCACCCATACCCTTGATGATTGTCTGGTTAGACTCCGGATCTACATATGTCTGGAATGTAGGGTCTTCCTTTGTAAATCTGTTGAGAGCCTTAGCCATGTTATCAGCAGCCTTCTTGTCGACAGGAGTGATGGCAAGAGAGATAACTGGGTTTGGAACGAACATACTTGTCATGGAGTAGTTGAGAGATGGATCACAGAATGTATCGCCGCTTGCACAGTCGATGCCGAATAGAGCTGCAATCTCACCGCATCCTGCCTCTGAGATATCTTCCATTGTAGAAGCATGCATCTTTACAAGTCTTCCAACGAGGAACTTTTTCTTGCTTCTTGTATTGTAGAGAGTATCACCCTTCTTGATTCTTCCCTGATAGACACGAATATATGTCAACTGGCCATACTGACCGTCTTCAAGCTTGAATGCAAGAACGACAGGCTTTGCATCTTCTCTGGATTCCAAAACAACTTCTTTTTCGTTGTTGTCCAAGTCAAGACCTCTGTTCTCGACATCTGTTGGATTTGGAAGATAGTCGATGACACCATCCAGAAGTGGCTGGATACCCTTGTTCTTGTAAGCGGAACCCATGAATACAGGGCAGAGTTCAAGGTTGATTGTTGCTCTTCTGATGCATTCCTTTAAGAGTTCCACAGGAACATTCTCTTCAAGCATAGCCTCCATAAGTGCATCGTTACCTGAACACATTGAGACTGCATCCAAAAGCTCTTCTCTCTTTTCTGTAGCTTCATCCAAAAGATGAGCTGGGATTTCTTCTTCTCTTACTCCGTCACCTGATGGACCTGCATCGAAATAAAGAGCCTTCATGTTGACAAGGTCGACAACACCTTCGAGCTTATCTTCGAGACCGATTGGGATCTCCATCATAACAGCGTTAAGGCCAAGCTTCTCGATGAGCTGGTCTTTTACTCTATATGGGTTTGCACCTGTTCTGTCACACTTGTTTACAAATGCGATACGTGGAACATGATATCTCTTCATCTGGCGGTCAACAGTGATTGACTGAGACTGTACACCTCCGACAGAGCAGAGTACCAGGATAGCTCCGTCAAGAACTCTCAAAGATCTCTCGACTTCGATTGTGAAGTCAACGTGACCGGGAGTATCGATGACGTTGATTTCGTGACCCTTCCACATAACGTTTGTTGCAGCGGAAGCGATAGTTATTCCTCTTTCTCTTTCAAGTTCCATGGAGTCCATGGTTGCACCGACTCCGTCCTTACCGCGGACTTCGTGAATTGCATGAATTTTGTTGCAGTAGTAGAGGATGCGTTCTGACAATGTTGTCTTACCGGAGTCAATGTGTGCACTGATACCGATGTTTCTCATACCAAGAAGATCGTGGGTCATTTGTTTCTTTATACCTCTTGTAGTAGTTGAGAGCGGAGGTTTCCGCTTCTCTTTGTTTTCATAAATTCTAAACCGTTTGAATATTATGGATTTTAATGTGTTTAATCAAGTATCTTGTTCATCAAACGTGAATTACCCTTTTAAAAACCAATAAGAGAAGGCTAAGAGTCAATAACAATGTCTATCTTCTCTTTTCCATTTTGCCTTAGAGGTGTTAGAATCAAATCATGGCTACAGTATTTGAAATGATTAGAGACGGCGTGATTCCGTCAGTAAAGATTTATGAAGATGATTTATGTTTTGTTATTTTAGATTTGTCTCCTGTAAACAAAGGACATGCTCTTGTAATATCAAAAGTCGCAGCTCCTACGTTTACGGAAGTTGAAGACTCAACTCTCCATCACATGATCAATATCGCAAAGAAAGTCGATGCAAAGATGAGAGAAAAACTAGGTGCAGAGGGTACAAACATCATGATCAACAACGGCCCTGCTTCAGGTCAGGAAGTGCCCCACCTCCATATCCACGTCATTCCAAGATATTTTGACGACCATAAGACTTTTGTATTCCCATCTAAAGAAAAATATGAAGAAGGGGAAATGCAGAAGTATGGAGACCTTTTAAAGTTATGAAATCAAAGCTCACTCTTTTTATTCTTTTCACCCTCATCCTCTCCTCCTGTGCCACATACACAATTTCGGAGGCGAGGGACATCATCGATTATCCTGAAAATAAGGTATTATCTCCTACGAAAATCAGTACGATAGAAGAGAATAAAGAGAAATTGGAAAGGGCAAAGAGGGAAGCGGAAGAAGAGAAAGAACGAATCGAGAGAGAAAACAGCGTCAATGAATACCCGGAATCTTATTCCTCGGTAACTCTCCCCTTCTATTACAACCCTGTAAAGAACAAGTCCTCGGATACTATAAAAGACACATTCAGAGCTGTCTTGATCCCGCTGGGAGACGATAGGATGGAGGATGAAGTTCTTCTTGCCGTGAAGAACTCTGTCTCAGATATAGACTGTACTATAATTGCCCTCACCGGTTCCTACTACAACAGGTCAAGGCTTTCTACGCTCTTTGGAGAAGATGCAGTCACAGTTGAAGGTGGGACAATTATCTTCAAAGATTCCTACGCGAAAGATCTGAAGAGTGACCGCATTACTCTTTCTATTACTCCCGACTACGACCTCTCTCTCCTGATAATGGATCAGAAACCTCTTTTACCTGAAGGAGGAGACACAGACGAAATAACAAGTCTCGTGGACCATTTAGAGGACAGGGACATAGAAGAAATAGTGGAGTATATAAGTCAGGAAGGCAGTGACAAGAAACTCTTCTTCCTTACTTCTTACGCCCCTTCTTCTTCCGATTGGACAGATTGGACGGAATATAGTTACAGAAAAGACCACAACTTTATGATTTCTGATATTCTCTCTGACCTAAAGTGGCAGGATTGCTACGATGCTGTAAGATTCTCCAGTGAAACAGAAAGCGGAGTAACTAGAAGAAACGGAGAGGTAGAAGAAAGACTGGATTATATATGGAGCAAGGGACTTATCGTCTATTCCTCTTATACTCTTCCTTTGGAGAAAACAGAATTCTCAGCTGTTGTTGCCACATTCATCATTCCATAATTATATTTATTAAACGGAGGATAAATATGATTACTCACATCACAAAAGATACATTCAAAAGCGAAGTATTGGATTCCAATATTCCTGTACTTCTCGATTTCTACGCAGATTGGTGCGGACCATGCAGGGCACAAGGCAAGATCCTTGAAGAGCTTTCCCCTAAGTTTGAAGGAGAGATAAAGATCTGCAAGTGCAATGTCGATAATAATCCGGAACTGGCATCGGAATTTGGAGTAATGACGATTCCAAACCTTGTCTTCTTCAAGAATGGAAACAAAGTCGGCCAGTACTCAGGTGTAATGCAGGAAGCCGGAATAAGAAGAATGTTCGAAAACTAAGATACCTATGGGCTGTTTTTGCAGCCCTTTTTGAATGATGCTTTCAAAGAATCAAGGATTATATGAGGGAGAGAACCGGAACTTATGGGCATCTTCCTCATTGTATCCGAGACCAAAGAATTCTTTCACTCTATAAGCTATCTGCTGGTTTTATCATTCCTACACGTTGAAAGTGTAGGAGCATAATAAAATTACATGTTTTTGGTATACTTTCCCATGATAGATGATTCCTTAGAGTCTCATTCTATTTAGAAGCCCGCAGAAATACGTATCTACGGGCTTTGCTTCTTGATGGCTGGGGTTATTTCCAGAATATTGAGTTATTTAACAGCCCCTTTGTCCGTTCCAACCTTTATAAATCTTATCCTGTTCCACCTCAACTCTATTCATTCACATATTTGCCGTATACAACCATTCACCTCTTTTGTTATAGTAAGCGACAGTACTTCGTGGGTGAAACAAAATGGTACAGTAACATCGAGACATTGTGAGAACGATGTATATATGAACTATCATTATCCATCCGAGGCCTCCTTCGTTATACTAACCTCAGGAGCATCACGGGGTAAGCCCCGGGTATTTGCATCCCATCGCTTATGCTACTGCACATTACGTCGCTTAAGCGAAAAAATGGCCTACATGTCTCCGAGTAATTCTCTGTATACAAAGAATTAACAATAGATTTGCACGCCGCTTATGATTACTTAAATTACACCGTTTCAGGGGGGATGGATGGATTACCTATACACACTCGACAGGCAATATGCTTAACGGCACTATCTGCGACCCTTCTCTACTTGCAAACATAGTCTACAACAAGTATTCACTGGGGATTCAACTCTACAGGTAGCAAGGTCTTTTCGCGGATTCGGGACTCTTATTTTGTACCACCGCAGTCCCTCCTTTCAATGGAACATACTATCTCTCACCATCAATTTTTTAACACAAATACAGCCTAATGCTATTGCCAATTCAAAACATCAAACTCAAGTTGAGTGCAATTTAAGTTATTTTGCTTAATTATGGCGTCTATATCGGAATAGATGTCTCTCAAATCTTCAATTCGTTCAATTTTTGACCAAGAAGTAGGCTTTACTAGCCCCTTCAGATTCTCTGGCTTTCCACTCTCTGACTGTTTTTCTAGTGCTTTTTCTTTTATGATATTATCAATTGGACAATAACAATAATCAAAATTGAAATCAATTAGATCAGAACAATAGAAGTATTTCATAGCCATAGAAATCCATTTTTGAGCATGCCCAAGAGTTAAACATCTTGATGCTGCTACATCACAGGAAGAAGAAATCTTGTTATTGAATCTTTTTGTTAGCTCTTCGCATGTATCTTCAAACCATTTTTTGTATGATTCTTGTGTCAAATCTGATTTATTAAAAATACTTTTTATCTGTTCGAATAAACAAGAATATACTTCTGCTTTTGCAGCTTGCTTTACTTTATTGCAAACACTTCCCAATCCCCTTGATGTTCTGTAAATTGATGTTTTTGTTGGCACTATTCTTATAACACGACGAATCATATCGTCCTTTGTTTCGTTTGGCAAATTAAAAAACACATTCCTTTTACCCAGCATTTCTATGAATTCTTTTTTCTTTTGCTCCAATTGTTTTTCTTTGTCATCCATCTGGACACCTCCTAAACAGTATTTACTATCCTTATATTTATAGCATGAAATTTATACGTCTCTAATTATTTGAAATAGTTGTAAAACATTTGCCTTCAAGCAAACATGAAAGTATCATCGTTCATCGAAATGACCTTTTTGTTTAATCCCCCTACCGCGTAATTGCGGCAAGAGGATAGATTCGGATTAAATAATTATGATGCCCAGGCAGCCATCAAGGAACGGAGCTTGTTTTGGATTACTTTCTTCCTGTAGTTTATTGTCTTCTCTGAAATATTGAGTTTCCGAGCAAGCTCTCTGCTCGACAGTACTTCGTTGCCGAAGAGACCATAGGCTCTGGTAATAAGGAATCTTTCCTCCTCTGGAAGAGAAAGGATGCTTTTTTTAAGAAGCGAAAGCTCTTCATTTTCCATGACTTCCTCCTCCGTGTCACTTTCCATTGGGATCATATCAATAAGACTAATATCTTGATCATCAGACGTCGGAGCATCGAGCGATATGCAGTCTTTGGCTTTCTTTGCCCAGATTACAGTTGAAAGAGTCTTATCGGAAGATATGCCTGAGTATTTCTTGATATTCTCCCTGCTCATATCGATACCCTGCTCTGTAATGGTTTTTATGGCGCCATCCAGTTTCTTTATCTCGTCAAGTTTGATAGTCCCTAGTTTAATCAAGCTCTGTTTGTTTCTAATGAAGTCAAGGATCCTTTGTCTGACTGCATAGGAAGAATAGGACGCAAAGGCTCCTGAGTCTGAATCGTATTTATCAAGGCAATTGAAGAGTGCGATATAGGCTTCGGAGATGTAGTCGTCTTTGTAAGCTTTATTATCCCCCGTAGTATACTTCGATACGACACGGTCTATAATTGCATTCGAGTTCTTGAGAAGCAAAGGGAAATAGCTTTTGTCCTTCTTTGCCATCATTGCGAGTTTGTCGAGTTCAAATCTGTCCATTTTCTCCTCCTTCGGAGACGCCATGCACGGCGTTTTGTCGAGAGCGACATCTTGCATTCTTTTGTTTCTAGAGAAGCAAGAAACCATCAGCATGAAATCTTTGAAGGCAGAAAGCAAAACTGTGTTTAATGGAAGACTTAATTCCTTTTTATTCTTTTTGGGCTTTGTAAAGGGTTTTTCTCCAGCTCTTGTCGCCTGGTTCAATCATCCTTTCACTTCCTTCTGGGTCTATGATTCGGATCAGGTTTTCGTCCTTATCGAATTCGAAGGTTCTTTTATTGGGGTGGATGCTGACAGTATGAACTACATTGTCGTCGGAGTCATATTCAAGCATCACCTCGTAGCCATATGAATCTCTTTCATGTATCAGATTCCCTTTTTCGTCATATTCAAACCAAGTCTCGAAACCATAATTGTCTCGCGTGTATATGACCTGGCCATTCTCATCATGTTTGATATCTATTAATTCCATAATTCCTCCTATAGATAGTGTTTCTTTGAACCGGATTTCTGCCTTGGAAAAGGCATATGGAAGGTGAACTCTCTTATTTGAATCCTTTTTTATTAATTCAAATACACTCTTCAGCTCCACCTTTACCGTTTGTGCTTCCAAGGCAGACATCTTTGCCTATTAATTCTTATCCTCCGCTAAAACTAAAAATCGAAAGAAACAGTTTGCTTTGTGGCCTTCAGGGGCGCATATATGAAGCAAACTTTTAAAAGTGTTAAAATTAGTCTGTGTATTTTTATGTATTTTTTTATAGTTTTTATATATTTTATATTTTTAGTGTAACTATTTTGTAAGTCATTAATATATAAATATTTATTTTGGGTAATGACACATCATTGATTGAGAAAAAACACAAAAAAGATCGTCTTTCCACCTGAAAAATGGTGGCAAATAGAGAGGATAGAACAAAATTTTTCAACTATTTTTTCTGTATTTTAATTCTTTCCTTGAATAATTGGAGTACAACAGTCATTAGAGACAATTCCTCTTCGAAAGAGCTGTATCGTCTCAATTGTTCCTTGTATTCCCTCCCCTTTTTGCTCACATAATTCATAGTTAAAGACAAGACGATATTGAAAGAAGAGAGAAAAATAGAGAAGAAGACAAACACAATCATCTTTCTTCATCCCTACTGGAGATGATGCTGATCACTTCATCGCGCTCCCGCCTGAAATCATCAAGCATACTCTTGAGCTCTCTTCTCTTTGTTTCTATTGATCTTCTTCTGAATAGAAAGAGTGAAAACATTGCATTTGTGATAAACAAGACTACTGTAAGTATATATAGAGAAATCATCATCCACCTCTCCTCTAATATACATATAGTCTGAAAGACAGGGATTTAGAAAAATCGGTGGAAAAGGATAAAAGATTTTCCAGGGTTTTCAAAAAAATGGCGCCACTGAGGTAGACAATGAAAAACCCAGCGTCTCAGAGAGATAAGCTGGGTAGAAATATCTTTTCCTAAAGGTAGATCCTTCATTATTATCAGATGGTTGAGCCCTTACCTTTGTTAGCGACCATGAAAATCTACCCTTTT
>CAMEXG010000065.1 GCA_945947045.1 uncultured Spirochaetales bacterium
CACCTCTGAAGCCATCTATTGCAATGATGTCTGCACCGCTACGTGCAATGCCGCTGGCAATTGCTGAGATGTTGTGGACGGAGGCTACCTTGACAATTACAGGCTTTTTATAGCCCGTCGCCTCTTTCAGCGATATTACAAGCTGCCTCAAATCTTCTATAGAGTATATATCGTGATGAGGAGCGGGGGAAACTGCATCCGTCCCCTCTGGAATCATTCTTGTTCTTGAAACATCACCCACTATCTTCGCTCCAGGCAAGTGTCCGCCGATTCCAGGCTTGGCACCCTGCCCCATTTTGATCTCTATGGCGGCGCCACCTTCAAGATAACCCCTCCAGACACCGAATCTGCCGCTGGCGACCTGTACGATGGTATTTTTTCCATACTTATAAAAATCTTCATGGAGACCACCTTCTCCAGTGTTATAGAAAATACCAAGTTCCTCTGCAGCCTGAGCCAATGCAGAGTGGGCGTTGTAGCTGATCGAGCCATAACTCATGGCAGAAAACATAACAGGAAGGGAGAGCTCCATTTGAGGAGGAAGATTATCAACAATCTCTCCCTTTTCATCTCTCTCTATTCTATCTGGCTTCTTTCCCTAGGACACCCTTGTCTCCATAGGCTCACGAAGTGGATCGATGGACGGATTTGTGACTTGGCTTGCGTTAATTAGAATCTTATCCCAGTAAACAGGGTATGGTTCTGGGTTACCCATGCTGGAAAGGAGCACGCCTCCTGTATTGGCTTCCTTAATAATACCGCTTATTATTCCTGGTCTCCAGTTTGCGTTGTCACGAAAAGAACAACCGCTTTTTACAATCTTAATAGCATGCTCCGGGCAGAATGCGATGCACCTGAGACAGTCCACGCACTTTGTGTCATCGCTAAGCACCATCTTCTTGTCTTGAGAGAAAAAATGGACACCGTTTGCACACTCTTTTATACATCTGCCACAGCGGGTACACCTATCGTATCTTACTACTTCGAACTCCGGATATATTACACTTCTGATAGCCATTTTATACCTCTCCTTCAACTCTGATGACGACAGCTTCTCCTCCCATAGGGAATCTAAAACCACCGGCATTTCTATCTGCCGAGAGAATATCAGACTCTTCACTGGCGACATAAACCATATCCTTGTTCTCACCCACCACCATACTTCTCAGTTTCAGTCTGTCATTGAGGGCCATGAGACCGCCGGTAAAGCCGAATACAATTGAAAACGGTCCTGTAATAAGAAGAGAAGAGAACATAGTTCTCAAATACGTCAGTCTCTTTCTCTCTTTTTCATTTTTACTCTCAATTGTAGACCAGAAAGGAGCGGCAATTACATTAGCGGCTTCTTCCGGTGTAAGTCCTTGTTTTCTAACAAGATAATCCAGTATGTATGTGATGACTTCCGTATCGGTCTGCAAAGAGCAGCGATAGCCGAACATCTCCACAAAACGTCTATTTGCATCATAGCTTGAAATCTCGCCGTTATGGACGACGGAGAAATCGAGAAGAGAAAAGGGATGGGCTCCACCCCACCATCCAGGAGTATTAGTAGGATATCTGCCATGGGCAGTCCAACTGTATCCTTCGATTTCATCGATTTTATAGAAGACACCAACATCTTCCGGATACCCCACAGCCTTAAAAGTACCCATGTTCTTGCCGGAAGAAAAGACATAGGCACCATCGATTGTGGAGTTTACTTTAGTGACAGCCCTTACAGTATACTCGTCTTCATCCAGCATCTCCCGTTCTACGATACTTCTAAGTGGTGAAAGGAAATAACGCCAGATAAGAGGAACATCAGTAATCTCAGGGATTTTGTGTGTCGGAATCACTTCCGCCTGTACTATTTCAAATCTCTCCTTCAAAAACGCTTCGGTTTCAACCCTTGCATTTCTATCACTGTAGAAAATGTGGAAAGCATAGTAGTCTTTGTACTCCGGATATATGCCATAAGCAGCAAAACCGCCGCCAAGACCATTAGATCTTTCATGCATCACCTCCATAGCCTTTATCATGCCTTCTCCGGTAAAGAGATTACCTTTTCTGCTGATGGCTGCGCTTATTGCACACCCTGACGGAATTCTGACCTCCCCTTCCAATTTCATATTTAGCCCCTATAAAAAAAGTTGATGTGTTGGTAGCATACATAGGCGTTTTTAGTCAATCCTCAATCTGAATATCTTATTTTTATGTTTACCCAAATGTTATTATTGAAACAAATTAGGATATGGTCTCTTAATTTATCTTCAAAAAAGTTAAAAAAGGGTGTTGACGAGAAAGAAGAAAAAGTTCTATTGTGCAGTAGAAAGGCAATGACGTCTTTGGAACATAACCCAGAGCCGTCATTGCCCTTTTTTTATTGGAGGCAAAGAAATGAAAGACGTAACTGACATTTTCGGATCATTAGTTTTCGACGACAGAATGATGAAAGCCTGCCTTTCCCAGAGTGTTTACAATTCACTGAGAAAGACAATCGATGAGGGTGCTCCCCTTGATGTCAACTGTGCAAATGCAGTTGCAGAAGCTATGAAGAATTGGGCCGTTGAAAATGGAGCTACACATTTCACTCATTGGTTCCAACCATTAACAGGAATAACGGCAGAGAAGCATGATTCATTTATCACACCCTCCCCTGATGGAAGAGTGATGATGGAGTTCAGTGGAAAAGAGCTTATCAAAGGTGAGCCTGATGCATCATCCTTCCCTTCAGGTGGTCTCAGAGCAACCTTCGAAGCACGTGGATACACTGCTTGGGACCCTACAAGCTATGCATTCATCAAAGACAACACTCTATGTATCCCTACAGCTTTCTGTTCTTATACAGGTGAAGCCTTAGACAAGAAGACACCTCTCTTGAGAAGTATGGAGGCTATCAACAGATCTGCTCTTCGTATTCTCCGTCTCTTTGGCAACGAAGAGGTAAAGAGCGTCAAGACAAGTGTCGGTCCTGAACAGGAATACTTCCTTGTAGATAAGGAAATGTATCTTAAGAGAAAGGACTTGGTCTTCACCGGACGAACACTTTTCGGAGCATCGGCTCCAAAAGGACAGGAAATGGAGGACCACTACTTCGGTTCAATCAAACCCCGTGTCGCTGCATTTATGCAGGATCTGAACGAAGAGTTGTGGAAACATGGAATCCTTGCCAAGACTGAACATAATGAAGTCGCTCCTGCCCAGCATGAAATGGCACCTATATTCTCCACTACCAACATTGCAGCAGACCACAACCAGCTGACTATGGAATTAATGCAGAAGGTGGCAGATAGACATGGCCTTGTCTGCCTACTACATGAGAAACCATTCGCTGGTGTCAACGGCAGCGGAAAGCACAACAACTGGTCTATGGCTACCGACAACGGCATCAACCTCCTGTCTCCTGGCGAAACGCCATATGAGAATGCACAGTTTCTGCTTTTCCTTTCTGCTGTAATCAAGGCGGTGGACGAATATCAGGACCTTTTGAGGATATCTGTGGCATCTGCAGGCAACGACCATAGACTTGGAGCAAACGAAGCACCTCCTGCAATCGTCTCTATCTTTGTAGGTGACGAATTGGAAGGAATCATCGAGTCTATTGAGAGTGACAACAGCTACGAAGGCACAAAGAAGAAGACAATGAAGCTTGGTGCCAAGGTTCTCCCGAGATTCCTGAGAGACACTACAGATAGAAACAGAACAAGTCCTTTCGCATTCACAGGAAACAAGTTTGAGTTCAGAATGCTTGGATCTTCCGCTTCTATCAGCGATGCAAACATTTACATCAACTCTGCAGTTGCATCAGTCCTTGGTGAGTTTGCAGACATTCTTGAAAAGAGCACCGACTTCGAAAGTGATGTTCATACTCTGATCCGTGATACTCTTATCGCACATAAGAGAATTATCTTCAACGGAAACGGTTACGATGAAGCATGGGTTAAGGAGGCAGAGGCAAGAGGACTTTCCAACTATAGGACAACTCCTGATTGTATTCCTCACATGCTTGACCAGAAGAATGTCGATCTTTTGACAAGAGAAGGCATCTTCAGCGAGAAAGAAATCAAGAGCAGAGTCGAGACCACACTTGAAAACTACTCTAAGACTGTCCTTATTGAAGCCAATACAATGGTGGATATGGCCCAGAGAGACTATCTCCCGGCTATCGAAGGTTATACTTCCGAGCTTTTGGATACTCTAATAAAGAAAGAGAAGTATCAGGCATTCGCCCAGTCTGGATATGAAAAGTCTACAATCTCCAAGCTCAGCGCTCTTTCAGACTCAATTGCATCTAGTTCAGATGAACTCTCCCATGCAATTGTAAAGACAAAGGGAATCGCTTCAGAAGAAGAGAAGAGCTACTCTGTCAGAGACAATGTCATTCCTTTGATGCAGAGTCTTAGAGCATTTGTAGATGAAGCGGAGACTATTTGTTCTTCTTCCTATTGGCCGGTACCGGTATATGGCGACCTATTGTTTAGTGTGAGGTAATTTTATGTGTTCTATAATGGTTGATACAGGTTCAGGTATTTCTGAGGCAAGATTTAGAGATGCTTTCTCAAAGACTATCAGCAGAGGACCAGACGATACAAGAATAATATCAAAAGGCAGTGGAATCATGGGATTCCACCGTCTTTCTATTATGGGTCTCACCCCGGAAGGAATGCAGCCCTTCCTCCTAGGTGACGACGCCGTTGTATGTAATGGTGAGATTTATGGATTTATGAAACTGAAAAAAGAGTTGGAGAGAAAGTATTCTTTTGTCTCTGATTCCGACTGCGAGATACTCCTTCCTCTTTGGAAAGAGTATGGCACCGATATGTTCAAGATGCTGGACGCTGAGTTTGCACTTGTTTTATATGACGGCGCCACTTCATCTTTCGTAGCAGCCAGGGATCCCATCGGTATTCGTCCCCTCTACTATGGATATGGTGAAGGAGAAAAAATTATCTTCGCCTCGGAGCCAAAGAACCTGGTAGGTTTGTGTGGTACTATTCTCCCCTTCCCTCCTGGACATTTTTATTACAAGGGTGAGTTTGTTCCATATTCCACAATATATCACGCACCTTCTTATGTTTCTGATAATCTTGAGACAGTCTCCAAAAACATTCGGGAAAAGTTAATGAAGGGCGTTGAGAAGAGATTGGTTTCAGACTCGAAAGTCGGATTCCTTCTTTCAGGAGGCTTAGACTCTTCTTTGGTCTGTGCAATAGCACAGAAGCATTGTGACAAGCCCATCAAAACCTTCGCAATCGGAATGGATAAGGATGCCATCGATCTCAAATATGCAAAAGAGACGGCTGATTATATCGGAAGCGATCACACCGAAGTCATTATTAATAAGGATATAGTCCTCTCTTCTCTGGAAAGAGTTATTGAGCTTTTGGGCACTTACGATATAACTACAATCAGGGCAAGTATGGGTATGTACCTAGTCTGTAAGTATATCCATGAATTTACCGATATACGTGTAATCCTTACAGGTGAAATTTCCGATGAACTTTTCGGTTATAAGTACACGGACTTCGCACCGTCTGCAGATGAATTCCAGAAAGAAGCTGAAAAGAGAATCAGAGAGATACACATGTATGATGTATTGAGGGCTGACAGATGTATTTCTGTCAACTCTCTTGAAGCGAGGGTGCCTTTCGGTGATTTGGATTTTGTAAAGTACGTCATGTCCATAGACCCGAAAATGAAGCTGAACACCTATGGTAAGGGAAAGTATCTATTGCGTCATGCCTTTGAAAAAGATGATCTTCTCCCTCAGTCTATTCTCTGGAGAGAAAAGGCGGCGTTTTCAGATGCAGTGGGTCATTCTATGGTCGACTACCTAAAAGAGTATGCAGATGGCTTATACACAGACAGCGAGGCTGAAGAGAAGTACAAGAAGTATAGTAACCCTACTCCATTTACAAAGGAATCTCTTCTTTATAGGGAAATCTTTGAAAAGTACTACCCTGGTCAAAGCCAGATGGTCGTAGACTACTGGATGCCCAACAAAGAATGGGAAGGATGCAACGTCAACGACCCATCTGCAAGAGTTCTTTCAAACTATGGACAAAGCGGCGTATAACGATTACAAACACGAATATGCAGGGCCAAGGTATTTACTTTGGTCCTTTTTTATCCTTGAAAAACAATTAAGTATCTAACATTTTACAACTTCACATGAATTTGTTCACTTTTGAATGTGACAGAATTGACCTCTTTTGTAAAAACATTTATAGACTTAAAAAAAATACTTTTCCCCATATAGGAGTACAAAACCAATGATATATGTTCTCTATAATCCTCAGGCAGGAAATAATACAGGATATGAGAAGTCAAAAGAACTTGACCACATATATAAAAATGAAACTTTAGAATACATTGATATTACAGAGCTCAAGGATTATGAGTCTTTCTTTAATGAAAAAGTAAAAGATAATGACAAAGTAGTCATTGCTGGCGGAGACGGAACGTTAAATAGGTTCATTAATAATACAGATTCCCTGTCATATCCATGTACTATCTACTATTATCCTGTAGGAAGCGGAAACGACTTTGCCAGAGATGTAGAAAAGGAGAAACCCTTCCCCGTCAACGAATACATAGAAAACCTACCTATTGTTGAAGTCAAGGGAAAGAAGTACAGGTTTATTAATGGCGTAGGATATGGCATCGACGGCTACTGCTGTGAAGTGGGAGACAGTCTCAGAGGAAAGAGCGAGAAAGAAATAAACTATACATCTATTGCAATAAAAGGCCTTCTCTTCCATTACAAGCCTACAAAAGCCACAGTCACAGTGGACGGTGTGAAACACACTTATGAGAAAGTATGGCTTGCTCCTACAATGCATGGTAGATTCTATGGAGGCGGAATGATTCCTGCTCCTGGGCAGACTAGAGAAGAAAACAACAGACTATCTGTAATGGTCATGTATGGAAAGGGAAAGATCAAGACTCTGATGGTATTCCCATCCATCTTCAAAGGTGAACATGTAAAGCATAAAGATATGGTGGATGTTCTATCAGGAAAAACAATTAAAGTCGAGTTTGACAAGCCGACAGCTCTTCAGATCGACGGAGAGACAATTCTAAACGTTACATCATATACAGCGACGGTTGCATAAAATAGGGAGCGCTACAAAAAGAGGACCCGTGATGACATCTCTGCTTCACGGGCCAAAACACTAAGAGCGAATATGACAAAAGTTGCTACCCCTAACCACCTTTGTCTTGTAAATCCTACACATGGGATTTACCTATAGAACAATTCTTCTTGCAATAGGTTACACTCTTTTTTCCTTTTGCGATATTGTTTTATATGATTAAGGAGAAAAAATACACAAAAAATGTTTAATTGTCATGCCCATCCCGGTCTTTACACTAAAAACGCACTTGTATGCACAGCAAGTATTGACGAGATATCACGACTATCTCCATTTCCTTATAGGAGTCTAGGTAGTCTTCCTGGTTATAAGACGGACATGTCAATTATTGAAAACTGGGCAAAGACGGAGACATTTATCGGGGAAGTCGGTGTCGATAAACGTTTTGACAACAAAGAGCGGCAATTCTCAATTCTCTCCGACATTCTTAGTATTGCAGAAAAGCACCACAACATCGTTATTTTTCATCAAGTGGGATGGACAGAAGAGTTTCTTAATACTGTTTTCTCCTTTAATCTATGTGGTTTTATTGTCCACAGCTTCAGCATGTCCTATGAAATATATAAAGAAATAGGGAGGCATAATGGACTTGTGTCTCTTTCTCCCAAAGCTGAAAAGACAAAGTTTTTCTCCACACTTAGGGAAAGAGGAATCATATACCCATTTCTTACAGAGACAGATACAGAAACAGGAATAGAGGAGAGGGAAATCCTCAAAACCTGGAATGATAAACTCTCCTCCATTTTCCATATAGACATGGAGAAAGAAGTGGAAGATACATTCTTCTCTTACATCTCTTCTTGTCCTCTTTTAGGACAGAAATAATAAAGTTTCAGTAAAATTAAAAAAAGAATTCAAAATCATTAATCATTTTTCCGTATTTTCACGTCTTAAAAGATATAAGGAGAAATGAGTATGAGAAAATTGCTCACATTATTATTATGCCTAATGGCACTTGCATCGGTCTTCATCTCTTGCAACGCAGAACAGCAAGGGAGTGATTTGGCGACAGTCAGACTATCTATCGATAGTGAAAGATCCAGAACAATAAATGCGGACGGAAACTTGGTGGCAAAGTATCGCTTTGACTTAATTCAGGAAGATGTAACTGAGTATTCTTTCAGCTTTGATAAAAGCGAAGGCGGCGTCTACACCATGACAGGTATCAAGCCCGGTACTTATACATTAGCTTGTTATGCCTTGAACGCTGAAGAAAAAGTGGTTTCGAAAATAATCCAGGAATCAAAGAAACTGACGAGAGGTGCAAACTCCTTCACCGTTTCTTTCTCTTCTTATCAATCGGAGGAAACCGGAAAGATTAATTTTACTGTCAAGTGGACCCCTGGGGATTATGGTACTACTAAAGTAAATATCACAGGTACCGTAAAACCTTTGACAGGTGTTGCTAAGACAATTGATTTTCCAGTAACTGGAGACACAAACAATGGAAACATCGAAGCTAGTGTTTCAAACCTTCCAATCGGATCTTACCTAGTAAGTATTGTGGGTAAAGCAGGATCAAAGTCTGTATTCGGCATCAACGAAGTCATAGTAATATCACCAGGCATTGAATTAAATGTGGAATATAATTTCACAGGTAGTGCCGCTACATCTTCAATTACAGTTGTGGATAATCTTGTAAAACCATTTACAGGAACACTTACAGCCTCAAATGGAAGCAAGTTCCCGGAGATCAATATGAATCTCTCTATCAATCAAATTAAACTCCCGGAAAGTATTTATAAAGATGAAAGCGGCAATATTAAAAACATTACAATTGATTGGTACGCGGAAGACTATAAATATAAAACAACTACTGTCCAGTATAATCCGAACGGGCCTACAACAACATCTGTCACCATGGGGGCTATTTACGGATCAGCCTATTATTCAGCAGTGTTCTATATTGATGGTGTCAATGATTCTTTGGGATCGGAGAAGATTACTATCAATTATGATGCTTCAACAGGAACAATTGTCCAATAAAAGATTCCTTGGGCCTCAGTTTATTCCTGAGGTCCATTCTTTATCTCGTACCTATACCTACGAAGAATACTTCTGGCGTCAATAATCTTAGTCTTCATGGCAGCGTCGAGGTTAATAAATGACTCACCATTAATAAACCAGGATAGATCCAAAACACTGTCTTTCAAGCCAAGACCTATGCTCTTCCCCCCATTTCCGCCTTCTTTAATCTTTCCTATCATTAGAGAGACAGCTTTCTCCATGTCCTTGCTTATTGAAAGAATTACAGTAGAATCCAATGGATAATATCCATCACCCACAATCACATACCTACCCCACTCTCTGGCTTTCTCTATAGCAATATCAGCTCTATTATTTATCAGAGTATAAATGATGTCAACGCCATCTCTATAGAGAATATCGCATATGATTTTTATGGTTTCGTCATCTGTGTTTTCTTCTATATAGTATGCCTCTACGCTAATATCGCCCCCCATTTCCTTTAAGCCACTGATAAATGCATCGGCGTTTTCATCTCCAGAATAGGCTACCAAACCAATCTTCCTGGTATCTGTCAAAGAATATGCACCTATACCACATAGAAATGAAAGAGGAGTGTAATCATAATAAAACTCTGTATAGTTATGGGAGAGGGAGGAAGATTTGGTATCGGAAATAGAAGCAAAAACTATATCCGAATACTCGAAGGCAAGGTTTCTTACTATTGAGCTACTTTCTCCATAGGAGAGTATTGCATCATAATTACCGCCAACAGCACTTAACACCATAGATTCAGCTTCAAACTTATTGTTTATTCTCAAGATGTCTACCTGTAGGTATGGATAATGCTCTTTAACGGCAATATCTGAACCTTTTACTATGGGCGAATAAGATTTATCTGTAATCAAAGCAAAGTGACTGTGATCTTTAAAGAGATCCACTTCACTAGACCCCTGAGAGAAAAGAAGAGAACAACACAATATCAGCAATACAAATACAAGACTCTTTTTCATTTTTCCTCTTTTAATCTAGTATAGCAGAGTCTTACAAATAAAAAAGCCACCGATACATCGACCAGTGGCATCTTAATTAAAGCATGATTACTTTTTCTTATGTCTCATTGCTCTGAGCTTTTTCT
>CAMEXG010000066.1 GCA_945947045.1 uncultured Spirochaetales bacterium
TTTCCTGAAGACGAGAAGATGATATTGGCATTCTCCGGATCGGCGGGAATGGGTATAGCGGAGGCTTTGGATATTCCTTTTGTTCAGGAAGTGTATGCGACACGACTTGCTGTGGAGGAAAAAGAGAAAGACACTGATGTTGTAATAGAACTGGGGGGAGAAGACGCAAAGATACTCTTTCTCACTGGAAGCGTGGAAGTAAGGATGAATGGAAGCTGCGCAGGAGGAACCGGGGCTTTCATCGACCAGATGGCACAGCTTATGGGAGTCACGCCAAATGTAATGAACGATATGGCTCATAATAGCAATAGACGTTATACAATAGCCTCCCGCTGTGGCGTCTTTGCTAAAAGTGATATCCAGCCACTGTTGAACCAAGGGGCGAAGAAAGAAGATATCTCTTCCTCGATTTATTATGCTGTGGTCAACCAGACTATTGCCGGTCTCTCCCAAAGTAGGGAGATAAAGGGCAATGTTCTCTATTTGGGAGGGCCTTTGACATTCTCCTCATATCTTCGTTCTGCCTTTGACGACGTATTGAAGACCAAGGGAAAGTGTCCTGAAGACTCACTGTTGTTTGTCTCCTATGGCGCTGGAATATCAGGGGAGGCGAAAGAGCATGACCTGGCTTATCTTGAAGAGAAGAGCAGAAAAATCAGTGTGCTCAAAGGCTCCTCCTTCCTTCCTCCTCTATTTAGAAATAAAGAGGAGTATGAAGAATTCAGACTCAGACACGATAAAGACTCCAAGGGGATAAACATCACTTCCTCTCCCAAAGGAAAGCTATACTTGGGCATTGATGCAGGATCAACAACCCTGAAGGCTGTGATTGTTGATGAAAACGGAGATCTTTTCCGCCCTATGTATGTGTCAAATAATGGAAACCCAATACCTATTGTTAAAGAGTATCTTGACTCCTTCTATTCAGAGTGCCCTGGTCTGGAAATAAGTGGGGCTGCTGTAACAGGATACGGGGAAGATATAATCAAGGCTGCCTTTGGCGTGGATTATGGAGTGGTGGAGACAGTTGCACACTTTACTGCAGCAAAGCATTTTTCTCCCAATGTGGATTTTATTATCGACATCGGCGGGCAAGACATAAAATGCTTTAAAATAAGAAACGGCAGTATAGACAGCATATTCCTTAACGAGGCATGCTCCTCCGGCTGCGGCTCCTTCTTGGAGACTTTCGCAAAACTATTAGGGTATTCCATCCAAGAGTTTTCACGTAATGCACTTCATTCCATGCATCCTGTGGATCTTGGTTCAAGATGCACTGTGTTTATGAACTCCAGTGTAAAGGAAGCTCAGAAAAATGGAGCAGAGATTGAAGATATCTCTGCAGGACTCTCCATCAGCGTGGTAAGAAACGCACTCTTCAAGGTAATAAGAACACCCGATCCTTCCAAATTGGGAGAACATATTGTTGTTCAAGGTGGAACTTTTCTTAACGATGCTGTTCTCAGAGCCTTTGAAAAAGAGACGGGTAAAGATGTTCTTAGACCAAAGGTTGCAGGTCTGATGGGTGCATATGGTGCAGCTCTATGGGCAAAAAAGAAAAGTGAAGAGAAGGGGAGAGGGTCCAGTACTCTAATAAAAATGGAGGCTTTAAAGACTTTCACCCATAGTTCCAGAAACATAACCTGTAATGGCTGCAGCAACCACTGCCATCTGACTCAGAACGACTTTGGAAGGGGTGAAAAGTTTATTGCCGGAAATAGATGTGACAAGCCCATAGGAAAGAAGAGCAAAAGTGAAGGCTTGAATCTATATGAGTGGAAGAGGAGAAGGCTATCTTCTTTCGGGGAAAGGGAGAGTGGAAACGGAAAGACTGTGGGCATTCCTATGGCTCTCGGAGAGTGGGAGCTTCTGCCTTTCTGGCACACCCTTTTCTCTTCATTGGGCTTTGGCATAAAAGTCTCCTCCCCGTCTAGTCATGACTTATATACACAGGGGCAGCAGACCATCGTATCGGACACAGTTTGTTACCCTGCAAAGCTTATGCATGGTCATGTTGAAGACTTGAAGAACAAGGGTGTGGATTATATATTCGCTCCGTCCCTTACATATAACATCAATGAAAACAAGGGAGACAACCACTACAACTGTCCTGTTGTGGCATATTATCCGGAAGTGATCAGATGTAATGTTAAGATGAGTGGAAAGACAAGGCTTCTCTCTCCGTTCTTGGATATTTCAAATGAAAAGACATTCCCCAAGTATTTTACAAAACAGATGCATAACGAGGGCATAGAATTAAAAGAAAAAGATGTAAAGAGAGCAACAGAGCTGGCATACAAGGCCTTCTATGATTACAAGAAAGAAGTTGAAAATGAGGGGAAGAGGATAATAGAAGTATCCAGAAAAGAGAACATACCCCTTGTAGTGTTAGTGGGAAGACCCTATCATGTAGACTCTGAGATTAACCATGGAATAGACACTCTGCTTACTACTTTGGGAACAAGTGTAATAACTGAAGACAGTGTCAGCAGGGAAGAAGAGAAGTTCAAGACTATGGTTCTAAATCAGTGGACATATCACTCTAGGCTCTATAGTGCAGCCAAGTGGGTGAGAGATAGAAAAGATAATAAGACGGTACTTATTCATCTTGTTTCTTTCGGCTGTGGAGTAGATGCGATTACTGGTGATGAAACGAGAGCGATAATTGAAAGCGGCGATGGTATCTATACTCAGATTAAGATTGATGAAATATCAAATCTAGGGGCGGTGAAGATCAGGATAAGAAGTCTGTTTGCATTTAAGGGGCTTGAATGAGTTATATTCTACTCTTTGTTTTGTTGACAATTTCATACTTCATAGGGTCTATACAAGGCTCTTATATTTCCTCAGTCTACATCTATAAAGATGACAGAGTACTTTCAGACTGGCAGGAATATAAGACTGTCCATACTTTTACAAGGGAGAGGTTCAGTGTTGCATTTATTGATGGAATAAAAATCCTCTTTCCGGTGCTTTTGTTGAGATTCACGGCACCTTTTATGGAATTAGACTATCATTTTGCATCTCTACTAGGAGGAGGAATGGCCACGCTGGGGCATCTTTTCCCCTTCTTTAAAAGAGGAAAGGGGGAGGCGATGGAGGCTTTCGTCATTACATCCCTGTTCGTTTCTTTCCCTTCTTCTTTGATTTCTATCGCTATATTTGCTTTTCTCTATTTATTCTTTGGAAGAAAGACTCTTCCATTCGTGGTTTCCGTCTTCTCTTTTCCTCTTTTGCTGATTCTATTCTTCACTCCGACTTTTGAGACAGGAATAGTCTCTATCCTTTACTCGATACTGATTTTCGGAAGACAAAAAAAGGCTGTGAACACATATCTCTCGGAGTGACACAGCCATTAATCATGAATAAGGGTCGAATGGATACCTGTTTCCAAGACTGTTTTCTCGTTCCCTCGTGTCCTCTGGAATGGAGATTCTGCTCTTTTCGATTCCAAAGGTGGAGGCGATGTTTGTGTTTAGGAGCTTTTCAAGGTTTTCTTCACTTATTCCCTTCTCTCTTAACTTGTCTATCAACAACAAGGTTCCTTTAAAGCCCGGAATGCCGCACTTGCCATTTTCTTTGTCTGAGAGGGTGTGGGGGGCGTGGTCGCTTTCTATCCAGTCGATATCCATGGAAAGTAGGGATGAAAAGATATAAGCCCTGTCCTCCTCGTCTCTCAATGGAGGATTCATCTTTAGATACTTATTCTCGCGACTTAGGTTGAAAAGTGCATGATGGGGAGTGGAACCAGCGGTGATCTTTATTTTTCCCTCTTTTTTTGCTTTCAACACAAGCTCCAATGCACCCTTTGTGGAGATATGGGCGATATGCAGGGTTCCTTTAAAGCCCGATAGAGTTGCAAACTCTATCATGTCTCTCACGCTCTCGATTTCGCTTTTAGCGGGGCGGGAGAGGCAGTGGGAAGTGTCTGTAGTAAATAAACTTGTTTTTTCAGCGTGGACGGCCAGTACACCTCTATAATCCAAGTCGGTAAGAGTCTGGAAGATATTTCTTTCTTCTTTCTCGTCTGTTATCCCCATGTTTCCCGTAGAGTGGGATGCAAAGAGTTTCAAGCCAACGACTCTGGGGAAGAGGGAGGAATAGAGTGACACCATTTCTTCTATCTGGCGTCTCTCAGGAGTGAGTCCAAGATATAAGTGGTAGTGGACGACCATTCCTCTATTTCCCAGCTCTTCCTCCGCCTTGATTCCATCTTCGATACGCTTCAGGACACTCTCTTTTGTAGTCAAAGGAGGATTTGTGTTGGGCATATCGAAAAAAGTATCGATACCGGCCAGGTACCCTGATTCCATTCCATGAACCAGGGTTTCTTTTTCTTTTTCATTCCAGTCTCTAAGATGGACATGGGGGTCTATCATATGGCGCCTTCCTTCTCCAAGAATAAAAGTGTCATGAATGTGCCCCACTGGCACTCCAAGTGTCCGCCGCAAGAGCATTCACCGCAGAGTCCGATTCCACACATTGTGTTTCTTTCCATACTAAGTAGAATTCTGTCGCTTGATATTCCTTTTTCCTTAAGGATGGAAGAAGCGATCTTCATGAAAATCTCGGGTCCGATCAAGTAGTAGACACCATCGAGTCCTATATTCTCTATCTCCTCTGGTAGATAAGTCAGCACTCTTCCTGGCTTTCCACTGTCGCTTATTGCCTTGTAGGCGCCAAAGGAAGAGAGTTCCTCCTCAAGTATTCCTTTGTTGCCGTCTACACTTGTACCCACAAGGAAAGACATGACAGTGCCGTCTTTCTTCAGTTCTGTGGCGAGAGGTAGTGCTACAGCTTCACCTGTGCCACCAGCAATGATAAGTGCTCTATCAGCCTTAGGTCTCTTTACTTCAGCTCCATAGGGGCCGCGGATGTAGATGTCGTCGCCTTCTTTCAGAGACGAGAAGATATATGAAGTAAAGGCTCCTCTTTTTTTGACGATAAATGTAAGAGGTGAAGTCTTTGCCAGGGAGAAAGGCTTTTCTCCAATGCCTGGAATCCAGAGGAAAACAAATTCTCCGGCTTTAAAGTCATCAACTTCTCCACTGAGAGTGAGAAGTACAGTATCTTCAGAGTGGTACTTTATGCTCTCCACGCTGTGCTTTCTATATTCCATCTGTCTCTCTTCTGAGACAAAAGAGGAAGAAGAGAAGTCGCTCTCTTTACCATCTAACAGATCTTGACTTCCCTTTTTGAGAGAAGCGAAGAACTCCGGCCACTGAGGCTGCCTGACGTGTCCCAGTACGCTGCCAACCCCCACGGCATCGGCACCGGCCTCTATCATCTCGAAGCACTCTTTTTCACTCCAGACACCGCCCATACCGATAATAGGAATATCGTCACCTACGGCTTCTCTTATTTCCTTGATGCATTCTATGGCTCGAGTGTATACCCATTTTCCGCTTTTTCCACCCTTGCCACCGATGGCGTTTTGGAGAATAGGGGTGCCGCTTGTCTCATCCATGTGTACCTCAGGTCCCACAGTGTTGATGGCTGTAATACCGTCGGCTCCCTTCTCCAGGACTCTTTTTGCGATTTCTCCTATGTTACAAACGTTTGGAGTAAGCTTAATAAAGAGAAGGGACTTTCTGTCTTTTGTAGCGTTATGTATCTTCTCTACATAATCCGATGCGATATCTATGTCACAACCAATAGATGCTCCGAAGCCTTTCTTTGCGTGAGGGCAAGAGAAGTTTAACTCTACGCTGTCGGCGACGGAGTCGAAGGCTTTCACCAGAGTGATGAAGTCATCAGGGTTATCTGCAGAGAGAGAAACATTAAGCCATTTATTAAAGCCCTTGTTTCTTAACTCCATAAGCTCAGGGAGAGCTTTATCCATTCCCGGGTTTCTTAATCCCACTGAGTTGCCGAAGTCTCCGCTCTTTGTCTCGCAAATGACTGGTTCTCGGTTTCCTGGATTTGGTTTGACCTGAAAACTCTTTGTGGTAAATATATCGAGATCAGGAACATTCTTGTCAAACCATGAAATAAGCTCGGTCTTTGTGGTAGCTACGCCACTGACAGAAGAGAGATAGACTTTTCTCTCTCTGTGTCCCATAGGAAAGCTCTTTTTCAAAGGGCACACTCCTTTGCAAACTTTTCAATTGCAGAAATACAGATGTCTTTCCAATTCTCAGGAGCCTTCTCCTTCTTCTTTGCCCAAGGATGGGTGAGGGCTGAGGATGAGTTGATCCTAGCCAGATGCAGTGGATATCCAACTCTCTTCATAATGGAGATGACTTCCTCCGCACTTCCACCTTGACTTCCCACACCGGGAATAAGAAGAGGAATCTCTTTCTTGCTATAAAAGGCAGCTAGATCTTCGAATTCTTTCAGGTTAGTTGCACCAACCACAGCCCCGATGCCGCCTGAATATTCTTCATTCCACTTTGCAATGGTTTCAGCAACTACCATATACAGTGGCTTTCCTTCTTCCATCGCCTTGTTCTGAAGATCCTTTCCCCCCGGGTTGCTGGTCCTGTTCAGGATGTAGACGCCTTTCTCCTCGTAACCTAGGGCAAAAGGAGAGATGGAGTCGTGTCCCATGTATGGAGATACTGTTACTGCATCAGCTTTCCAACATCCAAAAGCCTCAAATGCATAATTGGCGCTGCTTGTTGCAATGTCACCCCGCTTCGAGTCCAGGATAAACGGTGGGGAGGGTAGGGCTTTTATAATTGAAGCGAGGGCCTTTGATCCGGAGAAGTCTCCCTCAAGAGGCTTATTTAATCTGGAAAAATATCCGATGTTGGGTTTATAAGAGGCAATTCCTATTCCTTTGTTTTTTATCTCGGAAAGTAGAGTCACATAATAAGAATCGACGCCGACTCCCTCCGGAAGGGCTGAAAAGTTCGGATCGATTCCCATACATGAGATGCTTTTGTTATCCTTTGCAGTCTTTTCCAGTAGTGTTCTGTAGTCCATTATCTCTCCTCCTTCTTCCAGCCATGCTTCTCACCCCAAGTGAAAGGAGATGAGGACCAGTCGGAGAGAATCTCTTTTTCTTCAGAAGAGATGTATCCTGTCTTTTCGGCAATTGAAATAACATAGTCGTAATCAAGGATAGTAAGAGGTGTGCAGACGGGATCGAGGTCTCTGAAAGCCTTCTTTCCTTCTTCTGTTCCGTAGCTGAAGATGGCAAGGCAGTATGGTACAAGACCCTCTGCTTCCTGAATAGCCTTGACTGCCTTGATGCTGGACATTCCAGTGCTTATAAGGTCTTCGATCAAGAGAACCTTCTTTCCTTCATATCCTTTTGCCCTGCCAAGACCCTCGATCTGATTCTTCAAGCCGTGGTCCTTTCCAGAGCTTCTGATATAAGTGAGAGGCTTATTAAGCATATCTGAAAGAGTTGTTGCATGGGGGATACCTGCAGTACTTGTCCCCGCAATATTATCTGGATCGAAGCCGATGGATGAGAGTATCTCGGAAAAAGCCGATGCTATCATCTTTCTCGTACCGCTGTCTCCAAGGAGAGTTCTGTTGTCATTATAGATAGGCATATAGTAGCCGCTGGCCCAGCAGAACGGCTTCTGTGGACTAAGCCTGATAGCCCCCATTTCCAAGGCTTTCTTTGCAATTTGTTCTGAGTAAGATGTCTTTTCCATAGTGTTTCTCCTTTTTAGTGTTTAAATATTTCTTTAAATGTATGGACTCTTCCGCAATATGCACAGACAAATCTATTGTCCGGAGTGCGCAAGAACATAGAGCCTACATGTTCGTTCTGGCTGTCATTTGAGATACATGCATCGTTTGTACACATCAGATCGTCGAAGTTATAGATGCGTGGAGGAATATGGGTACGTATCTTTCTCTTCACTTCTCCGTCTTCGATGATATTAAGTGTGCATCCCGGAGCAGAAGCTGCAAGCCTCTTGATCTCCTTGTGGCTCAGATCGAAGTGTCCGATACGGAAAATAATACCTTTGTAACTTCCGTCTGATCCCTGGCTCACCCATTCGCCTCCCTTGAGGGAATCCAGGTTCATGACTCTTCTCATTAATATCATGTGGCGTCTGATCTCTTCAGGCTTCTCGCCTCTGCAAATATGGTCGATTACGATTCCGTTTCTTATGGGGTTTACGCCTTCGGAGATTACTCTTGTCTTCTTCTCGCCTGGCTTGACTTCAACAATCCAATCCTCATCCTTGACTTCTTTTTTTCTTATCTGGGGCACAAAGTCATCTCCGATTCTGCCGGAAACGAGAGCAAGAAGAACGATTCTTGTATACATGCCGTTGATAGACTGTTTCTCCCAGCCGTTGAGAGGTGTTTCATCCAGGAATGTAGGAATAGTAGGATGGACTTTGTGTCGAGGAAGCGGATGATAGAATCTGGTATTCTGTGGCAGCTTGTCCATAAACTCTTTTCTGAATGTAATACTCTTTCTCAGTTCATCCTGCTTCTGTAGAATTTTCTCACCCATTCTTTCAAGTTGGGGACGGGTAAAGTACCACTTGTCTGCACACTTTCCACTCTTAAGGTATTCTTCAATAGATGGATACTCTGTGACTTCAAAGCCGTTTTCCCTCATCTTCGTCACATATGCTTCAGGCATTGCAAGTTCCTGAGGGGCGATGAGATCGACTTTGACTTTTGACCAAAGAGTAAGGCCGTCAGCCTTGCTGTGCACCGTCCTTCCATGGTAAAGGTCGCCTACAAGTGCAATGTGGAGATAAGAAGTGTCCCAATTGTTGTCTTCAAGGAATGAGTACTCATCCAACAATTCCTGGGTAGGGTGCTCATGTTTTCCGTCTCCGGCATTAATAAACACCGGCTTGAAGCCAAGATTGTTTCTCTCTGCATACTTTGTACACTCTTCGTCAAGGTGTCTTGTTACACCCTCTACCTTACTTCTGATGATGAATATCCTGTTGTTATAACCGCAAAGAGTGTTGAAAGTGTCACTAAAGCTCTCTCCTTTGTTAAATGAAGAGTTGTCGGCGCTCATTTCTGTAAGCTTTGCGTGGTGGAATTCTGCGGCATTACGAAAGCTTTCTTTTGTTCTTGTGCTGTCTTCAAGAAAGACTTCATAAATACCAAAGTCAGGATCATTAATTCTGAAACTGTCTCTTTTCTCCGTATCTCCATCTGCTATGGCCTTCTTTAGTTCTCTTACTTTTTCAAAGAGATAGAGTCTCTCTTCCTTTGAAAAGTCATCGATGACGCATAGGCTTCTACCTTTGAAATAATTCATCTTTTCCTCCTCAACACAAAAAAAATACCGGTGGAACCGGTATCTGTATTATTTTCTTAAGAAATGTATGTCTCTTCTGGGTCTCTGTGTCATATTGTGAAAAATCTACCAAAAGAGAGAAAAAATGGCAATAGCGACACCCCGCGAAGAATGTGTTTTGACTTAAAAAATATTTAGGTTTGAATTGTAAGAGGATCACCGGAGGGACCTGTATTCATTCAATTACGAATATAGTCTTCTCTCTATTTCCCAGCTTTTCAAATATTATGCTTACCAAACAAGTTTTATCGATACCAATTTATTGACTATATGTAGCCAAAATGGTTGAATTAATAGAGGTGAGTGTCACCAGAACAATTGGTTTTATTTATAAATGGGAGATATAAAATGAAGAAGATTCTTATTGCTCTTCTTGTTGCTCTTGCCCTTTTCTCTTTCGTTTCTTGTGGAAAGAAGGCAGAAACAGGAACAACTACAACAACACAGACTTCTACAGCTTCTGCACCTAAGACAGAAGAAGCTAAGACAGAAGTCAAAGCTCCAGAGACTCCAGCTAAGGTTGAAACACCGGCACCGGTTGTTGAGACCCCAGCTCCAGTTGCAGAGGCTCCAGTAGTTGAAACACCAAAGGCTACAAGCGGAAAGTACAAGCTCGGCATGGGCGTGGTCTATTCAGACTCCTCAACAACAACACAGGCAGCATACTCAGCAACAGTTGCAGCCGTAGTAGTTGACGAGAACGGCGTAATCGTAGACTGCAAGATCGACTGTGCACAGAACAAGATGAACGGAGACGCAGTCGACAGCGAGAAGACATTCAAGAGTAAGTACGAGCTCGGATACGACTACAACATGGTCAAGTTCAGCGAAGCTACAAACGAATGGTTCCAGCAGGCTGATGCATTTGCTTCTTATGTCATTGGAAAGACAGGCGAGGAAGTCGCTAATCTTCCTACCCGTGTCAGAGGCGCGG
>CAMEXG010000067.1 GCA_945947045.1 uncultured Spirochaetales bacterium
TTATCTTTCGTTAATTGGCTTGACTTCCCTAAGGGGAGAACCAGTATATACCTGTCTTGGTCTACCTATCTTCATATATTCGTCATGTCTCCACTCCAAGTAGTGTGCAATCCAACCAGGAAGCCTACCCATGGCGAACATTACAGTATAGAGGTTCGCAGGTATTCCAAGCATACGGAAGGTGATGCCTGTATAGAAGTCTACGTTGGGGTATAAGTGACGGGAGACGAAATACTCGTCGTGAGTAGCCTTCTCTTCAAGCTCCATTGCTATATCCAGAAGTGGATCCTTTTCATGAGTGGTCTCCATAACCTCCAGACAGATTCTCTTGGCTATCTTTGCTCTCGGATCGAAAGTCTTATAGACACGATGGCCAAAGCCGCTGAGACGGAATGGATCGTTTTTGTCTTTTGCTTTTCTTATCGCCTCGTCGATGCTCATCTTGTCATTCTTTATCTTTGAAAGCATATTCATGACTTCCATATTAGCTCCGCCATGCCTTGGACCCCAGAGGGCGCAACAACCGGCAGCGACGGAGGCATAGAGGTTTGCTTCGCTGCTTCCTACAAGACGTACCGCCGTGGTAGAGCAGTTCTGTTCGTGGTCTGCATGAAGGATCAATAACTTGTTGAGGGCATTTACATGGACGGGGTTCGGAGTATAACCGTTTACAGAAGTACGGAACATCATATTCAAAAAGTTTTCGCAATATGAGTATTCATACTTCGGGTCGATGAACTCCAATCCATTCATCTGTCTATATGTGTAGGCTGCAATAGTTCTCATTTTTGAGAGAAGCCTTGTTACTGTAAGGTCGATGTTTTCTTCAGGATCCCTCTCTTCAAGCTCCGGATAGAAGGCGGAAAGGGAAGCGACCATAGCTGTAAGAATACTCATTGGATGGGCATCGGACGGATAGTTTCTCAAGAACTGCTTCATGTTTACATGTAATAGGCTGTGCTTGTTCAAAAGCTGCATGTACTTGTTTCTTTCTTCAAGATTAGGAAGGGTTCCCTTTACCATCAGGTATGCAACTTCGATGAAGTCGCACTTTGCAACCAGATCATCAAGGTCATAACCACGATATCTGAGGATACCTTTCTCTCCATCGATATAACAGATAGAAGACATACATGAACCAGTATTCATAAAGCCCGGATCGTAGGTGATGTATCCAGTCTCTTTTCTTAGACCGGAAATATCAATGCTTTTGGAACCCATGTTGTCATGGATAATGTCGGCGCTGAATTCATTTCCGTCTTCAAGGATGATCTTTGCTTTTTTGTTATCTACGGTCATCTACACGCTCCTTCTTTGATTTTTCCATTTAATTGCCCTATTATATAGAAAACTAAGGAAAAGTAACAATGATGGAAGAAAAAGTAATCAGTGAAGAAGAAATTGTTGATATGGCTGACTTTTTCAAAGTGTTCGGTGACCCCACAAGGCTCAGAATTCTCTTCGTATTATGGGAAAATGAAGAGTGCAATGTAGGGACTATCAGTGAAAAAGTGAAAATGAGTCAATCTGCAGTGTCCCAACAGCTTAAGATTCTACGTTCTTCCAGACTTGTAAAGTTCAGGAAAGAGGGTAGAAGTATTCTTTATCGCCTTTCAGATGAACACATTACAAAAATACTCCAGCTGGGACTGGAGCATTATGACGAACTACTTGGATGAGACCTCTTTATATCAATAAGCCTTTTTAAAGGGAGTCCTACTACGGTAGTCCAGTCTCCGTAAATACACTCTACAAGTCTCCATCCGTTCTTCTGGAGTCTGTACCCCCCGGCAGCTCCCTTCCATTCATCTCTATCCAGGTAGGATTCAATTTCCTCTTCACTTAAGGTCTTGAATAATACTTCAGCTTCATCACAAAAGAGGGTTACTCCGTATTCCTTTTCATATAGTGCACAGCCAGTCAAGACAGTCTGTCTTTTACCTGAAAGGAGTCTCAGAGTGTTTCGTGCGTCTTCTCTATCCTTCGGCTTACCTAACAGCCTGTTGTCGATATGGACAAGAGTGTCTGCACTGATAGCTGTGAGTGAAGGGGAGAAGGAAGGAGAAGAGATATATGCCTCCATCTTGGCTTTTGCATTATTCTCCATCAAGGCTATGTAATCGGAACCAGCGTTGACCTCTTCAGTCTCAGGTACAAATACTGATACCTTGCTTCCTCCTATTTCAAGTAGTTTCTTTCTATTAGGGGAAGAGGAGGCGAGAATGAGAGAAGGAAAGAGGGCGGAGAACTCTCTTTGTAGGGGTGTGGGCTCAACAATTTTCTCCATTAAGCGCCTCCAGCTCTTCGCTCTTTTCCAGCCATAGCTCTTCTTTCTCTTCCAAAGCCTTCTCTTTTTCCTGTTTTTTATTCATAACGTATTTGATCTTTTCAGGGACAGAGTAGACCTCGCTCTTTTCTGTCTCCTTGGCCAATAGAGAGATGTCTTTTTCAATTGATTCTATCTCTTTGGAGATGGATTCCAGTTCTTTCTCAAGAGATCTTATTCTGTTTCTCTTGGCTTTCATTTCTTGATAGGAAGAGGCAGGCTTTTCTTCTACCTTTTCTTTTTCTTTACTTCGCTCTACCTTCCATTTAGCCTCTTTTTCTTCCAGTTTATTTTCAAAGTATTCGTATCCACCGGTAAAGAACTCAGGACCGTCCTGACTTATATAAAGAATTCTGGTGGCCAAGTTCTTTATAAAATGCTTGTCGTGGGATACAAAGATTACTGTTCCTTCATATTTCTTTATAGCCTCCAAAAGCATATCTTTGGCGTTGATGTCCAAGTGGTTGGTAGGTTCGTCAAGAAGGAGGAGGTTTGAAGGGTGGAGAAGAATCTTTAATAAAGCCAGTCGCGATTTTTCTCCTCCTGACAGTACTTTTACTTTCTTGAATACATCGTCATCTGAGAACAAGAAGGCTCCAAGCATATTCCTTAATCTCGGCTGGTCTTTTGTCTCCGCAACTGTCTCCAGCTCTTCTACAAGGTCGTTGTCTGGATTAAGAGTCTTTTCTGTATCCTGTGCAAAGTAACCCTTTACGACTCCCGCTCCGTCTCTAACCAAACCTTTGTATTCCTTGTCTACTCCTGCAAGTATTCTCAACAGCGTGGATTTTCCCGCACCGTTACGACCTGTGATAGCCAGTCTTTCTCCCTTTGATACGAGAAAAGAGAAGTCTTTGTAGATAGTATTGTCTCCATATTTTTTCTCCAGGTCCTCCACTACCATTACATCATTTCCTGAGTGGGGTGAAGGAGGAAAGGAGAAGTGTAGTTTCTTTAAGTGTCCCGGAACTTCAATGGTTTCAATCTTCTCCATCATCTTTATTCTGGATTGGACTTGCTTGGCCTTAGTGGCTTTATATCTGAAGCGTTCGATAAACTCTTCAGTCTTTTCCATCTCCTCTTCCTGCTTCTTTCTGGCTTTCTCCAGGGCCTCTATCTCCATTTCTCTGGTTTCAGTGTATTTTGTGTAGTTTCCAGCGTATCGGGTAAGCCTGCCGTTAAAAAGCTCGTAGACTTCTGTAACAAGATCATCGAGAAACTCTTGGTCATGGGATACTACCATCAAGCCTCCGTTAAAGCCCTTCAGATAAGCTTCAAGCCAAGTCATGGCCTCGATATCCAAGTAGTTGGTCGGTTCGTCTAAAAGAAGAAAATCCGGGTTTTCAACAAGAATTCTCGCCAGAGCTATTCTCATCTGATATCCGCCGCTGAACTCTTTTGCCGGACGGGAAAAATCGGAGACTACAAAGCCAAGCCCCATAAGAATGGTTTCTATACGGGACTTGCGGTCCCAGTATCCGCTGTCTACAAGAGTTTCATGAAGCTCCGATAGTCTCTCCGCCGCATTCATGGCCTCTTTGCCGCCACTCCCAGTTCTCTCTTCACAGGTCTTTATTTCATCCAGGATAGACTGGAATCTGGCATATCCTTCCTCCGCCGTATCGTATACGGACTTCTCTCCCAGAACAATGTCACTTTGGGGCAGGTAAGAGATCCTGGCTCCTTTTGTAATGCTGACCCTTCTGCTGTCGCTTTGAATCACTCCTGTCAAAGCTTTTAAAAGAGTGGATTTGCCACAGCCATTGGCTCCGGCAAGGGCACATCTGGTTTTTTCGTTCATGTTGAACGATACGTCTCTAAGAATTTCTCTATCTGCAAAGGCGAGGGTTAGTTCCTGAACCTGTAGGTTTTTCATTTTTTTCTCCATTAAGAGTATAGAAAAAGGAATTGAATTAAGGAAGATATTACATATAAAGGGAATGGTTTGTTCAATTGTTTGATTTTGCCTTGACAACTGGAGGTAATGAAAAGGAAAATATAAGTGGTTTTGGAGGTTTAGGAATGACGATCATTACAGCTGATGATGAACCCTTGGCATTGGAGATGCTTACAGATTTGGTTAAGACAGTTAAACCTGATGCAGATGTTTTCAGCTTTTCCCGGCCCCAGAAGATTGTTGAATGGATTAAGACAAATAAAGCTGACGTAGCTTTTTTGGATATCAGAATGAGAGGCATGACAGGCTTGGAGCTGGCTGAGGCCATTAAGACGAAGGCTCCGGAGACCAATATAATCTTTGTCACAGGTTATGATGAGTATGCCCTCCCTGCAATGAGCCTACATGCTTCGGGATATGTCATGAAGCCTGTGTCCGAGGAAAAGATTAGAAAAGAACTGGAACATTTGAGATTCCCCGTAAAGGATGGAAGTAATATCCTTCTTACCGCCAAGTGTTTTGGTAACTTTGATGTCTTCGATACAAAAGGAAGTTTGATCAAGTTCGCCAGAAGTAAGAGTAAAGAGCTGCTCGCTTACCTTATATTAAGAGCCGGAGCAAGCTGTACAATCAGAGAGCTTGCAGGAATACTCTTTGAAGACAGCGAGTTTGACTCGTCACAGCAGGCATATATGCAGCAGATCATAACGGCAATGATGAAGAGCTTGAGAGAGGTAGGATCAGAAGCTGTGGTAATCCGCTCATATAACTCCCTGGCAGTGGATGCTTCCAAGATTGACTGCGACTACTACAAATTTAAACGTGGAGACAAGGCTGTATTGAAGAATTTCGAAGGGGAGTTCATGGCTCAGTATAGCTGGGCTGAATATGTCTCCGGCTATCTTGAAAGGTTTATAGATAGTAAAAATTAAAGATTTTTTGCATAATTTTCTATGAATATGCAATTTTTATGCATTGCTATGTTGAACCTTTTCTCTTCAACTAATACAATCTCCCCGGAGGAGTGAGTTTTGATTTGTCTTACACTATCTGGACCAACAATATTAGATAATCTTAAAGCCCTTAATGACAATAAGGACTGTGTAGATATTTGTGAACTTAGATTGGATCTTCTTTCACCCTCTGAAGTGTGTAAGGCTGCAGATTTTCCTTCTATGGTCGATATTCCTGTGATCCTTACTCTCCGCCGTGTCTCTGACGGTGGAAAGTGTACATTACAGGAAAAAGCCAGAAGAAGCCTACTGATAGAAACAATGAAGAACGGGGGCTTTTCTTATGTGGATATAGAAGACGACGTGAAGAAAAGCGACGTAGAGGAAGCCGCCCATAGCTTAGGAATGAAAGTAATAAGAAGTTACCATGACTTCGAAGGTGTTCCCGCCGATATATTCTCCCGTGTCCACTCTCTCGCTTCTAGAGGCGATGTGGCAAAGATTGCCGTCACTCCACACAGCACCGCGGATGTAATGACACTTTTTAGAATCAATGAAGAGCTGAAGAGTGTACCGAAAATTATCATCGGCATGGGAGAGTGGGGTGTAGCTACACGTATTCTATACAAGAAGATGGGCAGCATTCTGACTTTCGGCTCCAATGGAAAGGCAGTAGCTCCCGGAATGATCAGTGCCAGAGAGCTTAAATACTTATATAGAGCAGACAAGTTGAACGAGAATACAGGTATCTACGGAATAGTGGGGAATCCTGTAATGCACTCTCTTTCTCCTCAGATTCATAATCCAGGATTCCAGAGAATCAACTATAACGCTGTTTATGTTCCTTTCCTTTCGGACTCTATCAGATCTTTCTTGACTTTGGCTGAAATGCTGAGAATGAGAGGTTTCAGTGTAACCGTTCCATTTAAAGTTGATGTTGTCAAATATCTTGGAAATATAACCAGGGAAGTCAAGCAGATAGGTTCCTGCAACACTGTAGTGAGAGTACCCAACATGTGGAAGGGTACAAATACCGATTACTATGGATTTATACACCCCATTGAGAAAGAGATAGATGACGGCAAAATAAAGAGTGCTCTGGTAATTGGTGCCGGAGGGGCTGCGAAGGCCATTGTATGGGCGTTGAAGATGAGAAATGTGAGAGTCATGATTGTCAACAGGACAAAAAGCAAAGCCGACGAGCTGGCAAGGCTCTATGGTGTAGGTTCCGACAGTCTCGACAATATATCACGCTACGAAGGAAAAGTGGACTTGGTGGTACAGGCTACAAACATGGGGTTACACCCTTATGAAGATGTAAACCCGGCCTCCTCCTTCCATTTCTCAGGAAAAGAGATTGCCTACGATATTGTGTATAAGCCTAAATATACAAAGTTCCTTCTGGCTGCAGAGAAGGCCGGCTGTGCCCTGAAGTTCGGTTGGGATATGCTTATGGAGCAGGGAAAGCTTCAGTTCGAGTCTTTTACAGGTTATCACTATCCGAAAGATGTCGAGGTATGGAAGTAACAAAAGAAGGAACAGGGGATAGCATCCAGATTTTAGATAAGTCAAAACTGCCTTTGTCTGTGACTATGAGGTCTCCGTCATCCTTTTCCAAGAGAGAAAGGGGATGAATAATAATCGGGACTTCGTCCACACCCATTATTATCAGGTTGTCTTCTTCAGATATCGCCTTCTGCACTTTCTCTCTTTTTCCTCTGTAGTCAAGACCATCCACCCAATCCAGTTTGACTTCTGTCTTTGAAGAGAATACCCCATGGGATGCAACAAGGCACTTCTGTATATATGTCTTGGAGTTGTTCAGTATCTTGTTGTACTCTTTTTCGTCATACTCTATCTCTCTCTTAAGAGGAAGGGTAGGAGAGGCGGGAAGAGTGTAAATAAAGCTTGACGAAGGTGAGTTGATAAACTCAGGGCCTTTTGTAATCGGTAGCATATCAAAGCCGGAAGAAGAGAGTATCTCTCTCCACTCTTCTTCTTTTTCTCCGTCCATTATAAATAAGTTGTCGGAGGGATTTGAAATAATATACTCCTGCATCTTGGGGATCATCTTGATTAATCTTGAAACTCTCTCTTCAGTCTCCAGTATTACAGCCCTTTCTATTTTTATTCTTCTATACTCTTCATTCCATAAAGCGAGTCTTTCTTCAATTAGGGGTGAAAGTTGAGTGGAGGAAAGAGATGAAAGATATAGGAGTATCTCATCCTTGTCCATTCCTCCGTCAAAAGCAGATTTTATACTTTTCTTTGTGATACTCCATTGATTGAGACTATCTGCTTTCAATGGCAAAGCGAATCTCCATAAAGGAATAATTGTCTTTCCTCTATATGAAATGGTCATATCCGCCGAGACTATACCCTTTTCGTTGTCATTCTCTTCTATAAGAGAAGCTGTGTATGTCTCTCCATTGTCGTTTATGATGCCGAAGGAAAGGAGAGTGGAGAGAGGAATAGATGTCTTTGTTATTTCCTCCAATAGTTTAAGTTTATTCTCCATATCTTCTTTCTTCACTCCGTTAATTAAGAAAGAGAGAGTAATGAAATTCTTAGTCTTTTCCCTTTCTTCGCTGGATGTGCCCTTTGAGAGAATATATGAGAGCCTGGACACTTCATCCATCTTCATAAATTTCAAAGAAGAGGATTTGTCCAGTCTTAAATAAGGAGTGTTGTCTCTAAGAATCCCAAGATTAATCAGGGCGTTCAGCGTATAATTTGCAGAGAAAATAAGATCTTCTTCTTTGCGCCATGGAAAGAGAGAAGTGAAGGAGGGAGATGTAATATATCTCTCAAAGCGCTTTGAAATACTCCCGGAATTAATTAATGAGAAGAGGAAGGGAAAGAAGGAGGAGGAATAATATCCTCTCTTTTCCAGCCCGCTTCCAAATAAAGGATAAGAAGAGAGTATTCTTTTTCCCCTATCTGTAACCGATACTCCCGAAACAAGTCCCAAATCTTCATATAAACGCCTATTCTCCAGCTCTCCGCCTTTAAGATAATAAAGAGAGAGAGCTAGTGAAAGGGAAGTAGGTAGAAGAGACAGAATCCTCTCTTCGTTACGTTGGAGAAAGAGTTTGAATTTCTCTTCCCCGCCACTATAGTAGAGTGAAGAGAGGTTCATCTTACATCCTCCTTAATAATTGAGTAGGAGTAACCCTGCTCGGAGAGGAACTTCTGACGATTTGAGGCGAACTCTTCTTCCTGACTATACTCGGTGACGATAGTATAGAAGTGGCTGTCTCGAGCTTTTGGCCTCAATATTCTACCCAGTCTCTGGGCTTCTTCCTGTCTGCTTCCGAAGCTGCCTGATATTTCAATGGCTACTGAAGCGTCAGGTAGGTCGACGGCAAAATTAGCGACTTTGCTTACGATCAATACTTTCTCTTCCCCACTACGGAACTTGTCGTAGAGCTGGTCTCTTTTCTTATTGGAGGTGGTACCTGTAATAATAGGGTAGCCGAAGTGGTCTCTGAATACTTGGAGCTGCTCTAGATACTGACCTATTATGAGAATCGATTCCCCCTGGTGTTTTTTTAGTATTGCTTCGGCAACCTTGATCTTTAGTGGGTTCTGGCTGGCGATTCTATACTTTTCTTTCTTAGGGGCCAGAGCATATTCCAGCTCCAAAGTATGAGGAAGAGGAATTCTGACTTCATGGCAGTATGCTTTTGCAATAAATCCTTTTTGTGTCAGTTCAGCCCAAGGAGTGTCAAAACGCTTAGGACCCACAAGTGAGAATACTTCGTCTTCTCTTCCGTCTTCTCTTATGAGAGTTGCTGTCAATCCCAGGCGGAAGATGGACTGAAGCTCGGCGGTAATTCTAAAAACAGGAGCCGGAAGCATATGGACTTCATCATATATCACCAAACCCCAGTTGTTCTCACTGAATATTGAGAAGTGAGGATATACTGGTTCAGTATCTTCTTTCTCGTTGTTCTTGGTTCTATATGTCAGCACCTGATAAGTACAGACAGTAACAGGCTTTATTGTCTTTGACTCTCCTGAATACTCACCGATTTGGTCTGGAGTGAGAGTAGTTTTATCTAAAAGTTCCTTGATCCATTGATGGACGCTGGAAACATTGGGGCAGAGTATGAGAGTGTTTGTCTTAAGGGTGACAGCAGTCTCTATACCCACAATGGTCTTTCCAGATCCACAGGGTAGGACTATAGTCCCATAACCCCCGGAGGAGAGAAATGCATTGACGCTTTCTTTTTGGTAATCACGAATCTCAACACTGTCTTTTAGTTCCAGCTCAAGTCTATTTCCCTTCTTTAATGGAATTCTGTCATCAACAGGAAAGCCCATCTTCACCATCTTGGCTTTCACTGTGCCTCTATCCAGCTTTGATAAGAGAAAGTAGTTGCCTTCACCTTTCTTTAAATACTTTTTAAGAGTAGGCTCGGAAAAAAGAGTAAGAAAGAATCTTTCTCTTTTGACTGAGAGCCTCAAATTGTCTTGATCTTCTTCTGTAAGAATAAACTCACCATAACGGGAAGCGGTGTCTTCAATGAAGAAGATCACTCTCTCGTCGATTTCATATCTGGACCACTTTCTTAGTCTGGAAATAATCTCATTACTATCTAAGCCTGAAGATACGGCATTCCAAAGAGTCAAAGGCGAGAGTGTGTATGTGTGTATGTGTTCAGGGCTTTTCACCAGGTCTGCGAATGCTATGATATCGTTTCTACATGCCTCGAAAGAAGGAGAGTGAACATCTAGGAGCATTGTCTTGTCTGACTGGACCATTAAGGGTTTGTCAATCATATTCTGTCACACCTTCGTCTTAAAAGATAATCAAGAATTACTGAAGAAGCCATGGCCTCCACCACTACAACCGCCCTCACTCCTATACAAGGATCGTGTCTGCCTTTAATAGTGAGCTCAATCTCTTTCTTTTCATCATTGATAGTTTCCTGAGGAAAGGAAATGGATGGAGTAGGCTTGAAGTATGTCTTGAAAACAATCT
>CAMEXG010000068.1 GCA_945947045.1 uncultured Spirochaetales bacterium
AGCTGACAGGTCTTGTTACAGCTACAGCTCTTATGAGACCAGAGAAAATGAAGGGAATCTCTGTAAAGAGTGTAAAGAAAAAGTGGTCCAGCAAAGGATTTGCAGCCGGAGTAAATAGAGAAATTATTGAAAAAGGCGCAGCTCTATTGGGAGAGGAAATTCCATTCATCATAGATATGACAATAAAAGGAATGACAACGGTAGCTGATGAAATCGGTCTTTGGCCTGAGGAGGAAGTGTGAGAATTACTGGTGGAAAATACTGCAGAAGGAACGTAGTCTGCCCTCCTGGAGTAATAAGACCTGCCATGGATAGAATGAGGGAGTCTCTCTTTTCAATTCTCGGAGATCTTACAGGCTGCTCTTTTCTCGATCTGTTTTCCGGTTCCGGCTGTGTTGCCATTGAGGCGGCAAGCAGGGGTGCCAGTCCAATTCACTTGGTTGAAATGGACAGAGGAAAGAAAGCCACAATTGAGAAGAATCTCTCATTTGTTGAAGAAGAAAAGAAGCTCTTTGTAATGGACGCGGAAAGATACATTCTCTCTTCCCTTTATAGCTATGATATTGTCTATGCAGATCCTCCATTTCCTATGGATGGAAAAGTGAACCTGCTGAAGAACGTAGCATCACACCACATAGTAAAACCTGGTGGATTATTTATTATCCACTACCCGGTTGAAGAAGAAAAAGAATGGCCGGAGATAATGGACGGTTTCTCTCTTTGCGACAAACGTAAGTATGGACGAAGTATGATAAGAATGTATAAAGCGGAGGAAAAATGCTAAATATAGGCCAAGATAATATTGGAAGGGATTCATCATATTTTCAGAGTACGGATACAGACTGCTTTTATGTAGTCAAGCCTCAGAAATACTTCGGTATAAGCCAAGAGGTGGCAGGTATACATGCCGCAATTAAAGGAGCAGGCCTCAAGGATATGCTGGACAATGAAGGAAGAACATGGATGATCCTCCGAACTCAGATGTCCATATCCAAATATGCTTCCTGGTGCGACGAATATGATATTGAGACATGGTGCCAAGAGGGATATAGACTTTATTGCCCCAGATATGTCGAAGCGAGAGACAAGAAGACAGGAGAACTGCTTTTCAACTCCAAAAACCTTTGGGTTATTATGGATATGGTGAAAAACAGACCCGAAAGACCTAGTTACATAGACGGCAGGCTTGCATATGTAGATCCAAATGTCAGACACTTTGATCCGGCCCTTCCAAAGTTTCCTCAGGAAGAGGAATACACAGTTTCTTGCATAGAGCCATATTCAGTCAAAGTAAACTATTACGACACAGATTATAACAGGCATGTAAATAACATTTCATACATCAACTGGCTTATGGAGTCTTTTCCTCATGAATACCTAGACCAGTACCTACCTGAATTCTTTGATGTAGAGTGGAAGAAACAGTGTCATTGGGGAGACGATATAAAAGTCGAAACAAAGAAAAAAGAAGGAAGTGAAGAGTATTACACCAAAATATTCCACAAAGATGCAGACGGAAACGATGAAGTAGTTTTCCATGCAATAACAAAATGGAGAAAGAGAGACTCGAAATGAGTTTCTCTTCTCTCCCTGAGTATCTTTCATCATTAGATGACAAAGGGAAAGATTACACCCTCCGTTTTATTAAACTCATTGAAAACGAATACCCTACATTGAAGCTTAGAATATCATTTTCAATGCCGATGTGGTGGTTTAAGGAAAAGATGAAAGATGGGTATATCGGAGTGTCTGCAACAAAATTACGCTTTACCCTTCATTTATCCTCCGAGCCATATATAAGGGAAATAGAAAAAGATAGACCTGACTTGAAATATGGGAAGCAATGCGTCTCTATTTCTTATAACAAAGAAGAGGACTTTCTCTTTTTTGAAAAGAAAGCCAAAGAGTTTATTACATACAATATTAAGGGTCTTTGAAATAGAAAACCAGAATCAATAGTGCGGCGGTTTTCTATTAGCCCTCTCGTCGGCAGTCACATCCATAAGATCCTTGACCTTCTTTTTAATCTCTTCCATCTGAATCATGAGATGAGTAATTGTCTTACCTTGCTCTATGACTACTTCATTTAATTCTTCGTTTTGTTTTTCCAAATAACTGATTCTTATTTCAAGCCTATCTAGTTCGTCTTCGTACATAGAGATATTATCTCTTTCTTTCATTTCCCAAACAACTACATTCTAATGAATAATACATGTTGCAATTAACAAAGATTTTGTTGCGTTTTGTTTCATTTTTTCTTTATATATCATTTTTTTGTTGTTATACTTACAAAAAAAGGAGAACTAACATGAAAGGAGAGAGGGTTGCACAACTTGAATTGCTACTCAGATCTCATCCAGAAGGATTGAGAAGAGCTGAAATTGCAAGAAGACTTGGTGTCCATAGATCGACAATCTCCAGATATGTAGAAGATTTGTCACAGCATATCGACATCTATGAGGAAAACAATCTGATAAAAATAAAAGAAGGGAATGACGATTCCCCTATGGAACTCTCCGTTTATGAATCTCTGGCATTTAATATGTCTGCAGAAGCCTTGGCTTCTTCAGTTTCCATGCAGAATCCTCACCTGGCTTCGGGATTGAGAAAAATAGCGATGAACATGCGCACTTATGCTCCTAAGATCAGTGAGAATATCTTTGTTCTGGCGGATGCAATAGACAAGAAAATAGAAGAAAGCATGATTGAAACTTCCTCCTATAACAAGGTATTGGAGGTTTTGATAGACTGCTGGGTATCAGGAAGAATCGCAAAGATCACTACAAATACACCAGGAAACGAAGAGATAGAAATAGCTCCATACTTCATAGGATTCTCAGATAGTATAGATGGAAGAAAACCAATGACTGTCACAGGAAGACTGAGACATACGAAGGATATTATCACACTCAACATCGAATCTATTATTTCTGTGCAGATGTTGAATGAAACATATACTATCCCAGATAACCTTAAGCCATTTACAAAAAAAGAGAAGGAAGACACTTATGACGCCATCGATATGATTCCATTGGTGTTGAAAGTAAAAGAAAAGAGTGCCCTCAACTCCTTCTCCACTCTCGTCCATGAAAAACCGGAGATGGCAGAAAACGAAAATGGAGAGCTTATCTGCAACATAAAAGTCGAAAACTCAATTGAACTGTATCTACGTCTTGTGCAGTGCGGAACAAGTGTAGAGATTATCTCTCCTGAATCCTTTAAGTCTAGATTTGTCGCTGAACTGAAGAAAATAATCTCAATGTATTGATTGTATCTAGAATTATTTATCCCCTCGATTGAGGGGATAAATCTTTATTTTCCAAAAAGATAGAAAATACCATTTGCTTCCAGGATTATCAACACGGTCACAAGGATCAGAACAAAGACACCGATGCCGATAATCCAATCTAAAGTCTTCAAGGAGAGGTGGACATGACTGTACCACTCCTCCTTGATACTTTGCCATCTTTTCTTCTTTTTCTCTTTATCTGTCATTTCTTAGCAATGTACTTTCTGATATCGAGAGCAACAGCTACGACAATGACGACACCCTGTACGACATAGTTGTAGTATGGGTTGACGCCCAAGAACTGGAGGACGATCTTCAAAAGCTCGAATACCAGGACACCAACAAGAATTCCTGATACTGTTCCGATACCACCGGTTGTAGATACACCACCGATTGTACAACCTGCAATAGCTTCAAGTTCATATCCCATACCCATGGAAGCGGAAGATCCACCGGACTTTGCAGCTAACAAATATCCTGCCACTGCATACATGAATCCTGCTGTTGCGTAGATTCTGATAAGTGTTGCTGTTGTGTTGACACCAGATACCTCTGCAGCCACTTCGTTTCCACCGATTGCATACATGTACTTTCCATGACATGTCTTATTATAGATGAACCAGAATACTACACCGAAGAAGAGTGCAATAAAGAAGAAGTAAGGAATATAGAAGCCCTTTGTGGAACCTATTCGTCCTGTGATGAGAGAGATGTACTTCTTCTGGAAGCCTCCGATAGGCTGAGCATCAGTGAATACAAGACAGATACCGTAGATGATTGTCTGGGTACCGAGAGTTGCGATGAATGGTGGAACCTTAAGTTTAGCTATGATTATACCGTTGATAAGACCAATACAGACACCTATACCAACGACAATCAACAATACCAGCCACATACTCATCTCAGGAACACTCTTCCATAGTCTTCCTGTATAATCTCCTCTCTGGACAAGAACACCTGCAAGACATGCGGCAAGACCAACCTGTCTTCCAGCTGAAAGGTCTGTTCCCTTAGTGATAAGACAACCGGAGACTCCGAGAGCGATGATGAATCTTATAGCTGTATTGGAGATAAGGTTACCAAGGTTTCCCCAAGAGAAGAAGTTTTCTACAAAAAATCCGACAATTATACTGACAATTGCCAGAAGAACTACGATGGGGTTTGATTTTGCAACGCTCAAAGCTTTTTTGGCCCAAAGCTGAGGTTTAATTGTATTTGTATTTTCCATTTATGCTTTCCTCCTTATTCAAACTGTGTAGCAAGGGCCATGATGTTCTCTTGTGTTGCATCCTTGCCTTCCACAAATCCTGTGACTCTTCCATCACACATAACCATAATCCTATCCGACATACCGATAAGCTCACCCATTTCAGAAGATATCATGATGATGCTCTTTCCCTGTTTTGCCAGATCAGCGATGATACAGTAGATTTCATACTTTGCACCAACGTCGATACCTCTCGTAGGCTCGTCTAGAATGAGTACGTCAGGATTATTTGCAAGCCACCTTCCAACTAATACTTTCTGCTGGTTACCACCAGAAAGAGTCTTAATCTGAGTTTTGGAAGAAGGAGTCTTTATGGCCATCTTCTTAACGTTATCCTGAACAAGGTTTTCAACTTTACCGGAGTTAATACAGATCTGCCAGTCCAAGTATTTCTTCAAACTTGAAATAGAAATGTTATCTGCAATAGACAATACTCCCAATATACCGGAACCACGCCTGTCTTCAGTAAGCATTGCGATTCCTTGGTCGATTGCATCTTTAGGTCTATTGATCTTCAATTCCTTGCCTTGATAATAAATCTTTCCGGCACTATGTGAGCGAGTACCAAACAGACCTTCCATCAACTCTGTCCTCTGAGCACCTACAAGACCTCCTACACCAAGAATCTCACCCTTTCTTAGTTCAAAGTTCACGTGTCTGAAGCTCTTTGGATTAATCGATGTGAAATCTTCAACCTTAAAGACAACATCTCCAGGAACGTTTTCTTTTACAGGATAGAGGTTTTTCAACTCTCTTCCGACCATTTTTGTAATGATCATATCTGTTGTAAGTTCTTTTGCATCCCATGTTCCGATATAGTGGCCGTCACGCATGATTGTAACTTCGTCACTAATTCTCAAGATTTCATCCATTTTATGGGAGATGTATACTATAGCGACACCTTCAGCCTTCAAGTCCTCAATGATTCTAAACAGAGCATCGACTTCGTTCTGTGTCAAAGAAGAAGTAGGCTCGTCCAAAATCAAGACTCTACAGTTGGCGCTTACGGCTTTTGCAATCTCTACCGACTGCATCTGGGATACACTTAATGATCCTACTTTTGCCTTTGGATCAAAATCCATCCTTACTTTCTTTAAAAGCTTGGCAGTATCTTCATACATCTTGGCATGATCTACCATCGGGATGAATCCCAAAGCCTTCTTCATAGGGTAACGACCTAAGAAGATGTTCTCACCGATAGTTCTAGCTGGAATTGGCTGAAGTTCCTGATGAACCATTGCAATACCTTTTTTCAAAGCATCCATCGGGTCTGTAATTACAGTCTTCTGGCCATCGATGAAAAGTTCACCTTCATCCATTTTGTAGATACCGAACATGCATTTCATCAAGGTGGATTTTCCGGCACCATTCTCACCCATCAGAGCGTGGACCTTTCCAGGGTGCAGGCACAGTCGGGCATGATCCAAAGCCTTTACTCCTGGGAAGGATTTACTCACGTCATGCATTTCTAGCAAATACTCAGACATGCATAACCTCCTTTTATTTTATATCCTTCTTCATCTTTCCCCGTGAGAGAAACATGAAGAAAGAAATACTAGAAAGCGGGTGAAGTAAATATCTCACCCGCTTCTTTTAAACCAAAAGTAACCGGAATTATCTGACCATTACGTAGTCGATCCAGTAGTAGTTCTTGATTTCCTTACCATTGAGAAGTTCGATGGCTACGTCAACTGCTGCGTGAGACTGGCCGACGTGGTCGTTAAGAACTGTACCTGTCATCTCGCCCTTCTGAACCATTTCCTGGCATTCTGCAAGTGCGTCTACACCAACAAGGTAGATGTCCTTTCCGACTGTTCTGCCAGCTGCTGTGATAGCTGCTGCTGCACCAAGAGCCATAGCGTCGTTGTTACAGAATACAACTTCAACCTTGCTGCCGAACTTAGCAAGAGCGTTAGCTGTGATTTCCTGTCCCTTAGCCTGAGCCCAGTTACCAACCTGATCATCGAGGCATTCAACTGCAATTCCATTGTCCTTAAGATACTTTACAGAGAATTCTGTTCTGTACTGAGCATCGATGTTTTCTGGGTCGCCTTCAACCATGATGTAAGAAACCTTTCCGTCTCCGTTGATGTCACCATGATTATCGAGCTCTGCAATGATTCTTCCCTGGAAGGAACCGGACTGACGAGCGTCTGCACCAACATAACATACCTTTGGATTGTCGAGGATGCCTTCGTAAGCTTCATCGATTGTATTTCCGTTTGCATCGTATGCAAGAGGTTCTCTGTTGATGAGTACGAGTGGGATGTCAGCTGCAACGATCTTGTCGATGAGAGCATCAGCACTTGATGTCTGAACGAGGTTAAGGATAATTACATCCATGCCCTGTGTAATAAAGTTATCAACCTGGTTGGACTGCTCGCCCATGTCGTTCTTTCCATCAGCCATTGTAACCTGGTACTTTACTGTGTCTGTCTCGAGAGAAGCGAAGTAACTGAGGATTTCGTTTCTATAGAGAGTCATGAAGTTATCGTCGAAGGTATAAATTCCAACACCAACTTTGTATGTCTTGACACCAGAAGCTTCAGCTGTGCCCTGAGCAAAGACTGCTGTCAATGCGACGACAGCGATTAAAAGAATTGCCAAAAACTTTTTCATACTTACAATCTCCTTTTTGCTGTATGTGTAAATTACTTTATCACGAAACTTCAAAAAGTAAAGGAATTCTTTTTATAAACCGGTTTTTATCTCTTTTGATTATTTCCTATAGGAAAGGAATTAATATACATTTTGATCGTTATCAAACAGATTGTTTTACATATTTGTTATTTAGAGACACAACAAAAATAATGCTATGTAATTCTTTTCATAAAGAGTTATTTAATAGTAAAAGTTGCAGACAAATTAATACATATCTTTATAAAAAAACTATGGTTAATAAGTCAAAAAGGCCCTGGTTTTCCCAAGGCCTGGTTTCACATTATTGAGGATTAATATCCCTGCTGGCACATTGCGTCAGCCACTTTCTTGAAGCCTGCAATGTTTGCACCCTTGACATAATCTATGTAGCCGTCAGCGCATCTTCCTTCTTTGACGCAGGCATTATGGATGTTCTTCATAATGCCATGAAGCTTCTGATCGACCTCTTCGCTGGACCAGTTATAGTGCTGTGCGTTCTGGCTCATCTCAAGGCCGGATACAGCGACTCCACCTGCGTTTGCAGCTTTTCCTGGAGCGAATGGGATTCTAGCCTTCTGGAATGCTTCGATAGCTTCAGGACAGCATCCCATGTTACTTGTTTCAACCACATACTTGACGCCGTTCTTAATAAGCATTTCAGCGTCCTCTCCCGTCAACTCATTCTGCAGAGCACAAGGGAATGCCATATCGACCTTTACTTCCCAAGGCTTTCTGCCTTTGACAAATTTAGCTCCGAATTTCTCTGCATATGGCGCCACAATATCATTGTTGGATGCTCTGAGTTCCAGCATATAAGCTATCTTTTCAGGAGTGTTGATTCCTTCTTCATCCAAAACATATCCGTCTGGTCCACTGATTGTCACAACCTTTGCACCAAGTTGTGATGCCTTTGTTACAGCACCCCATGCAACGTTGCCGAAACCTGAGATTGCAATTCTCTTTCCCTCAAAAGAGTCGCCATGTTCCTTAAGCATTTCGGAAGCGAAGTACATTGTACCGAATCCTGTAGCTTCAGGTCGAACGAGAGAGCCACCCCATCCCCAACCTTTTCCTGTAAGAACACCAGTGTTTTCATCTCTGATCTTCTTATATTGGCCGTAGAGATATCCAATCTCTCTTCCGCCCACACCGAGGTCTCCTGCAGGAACGTCTGTATCAGGACCGATGTACTTCTGAAGTTCAGTCATGAATGCACGACAGAATCTCATGATCTCCTGGTCGCTCTTTCCCTTTGGAGAGAAGTCTGATCCACCCTTACCGCCGCCCATAGGGAGAGTTGTAAGAGAGTTCTTGAAAATCTGCTCAAAGCCCAGGAACTTCAGAGTTCCGAGAGTAACGTTGGCATGGAATCTAAGTCCGCCCTTATATGGACCCAACGCGTTGTTATACTGTACACGATAACCTCTATTGACCTGTAACTCGTGGTTATCATCTTCCCACTCTACCTTGAAAGTGATGATTCTATCTGGCTCGATTATTCGGTCGAGGATCTTGTTTTTAAGATATAGAGGGTTGGAATTGACTGTATCAATAACAGAGGCAACTACTTCTCTTGCTGCCTGAATGAATTCCGGCTGTGCAGGGTTTTTTCTTTCTACTTCAGCCATGAACGAATCGAGATCGTACATATTTTCTCCTTTTGTGCCCATAGGTTAAAACGGGTTTCCATATACGTCAATATTTATTTTTACGTTGATATTTTTTATTTTTTTGATGGTTTCATTACCGTTTTTATAAAATATTGAGTTAATCATAAAAAATAATTAAACATGTAACTATAATAACATGTTTCTTATAATTCCTTATATTTAAATAACTTATCTTTTTATTAATTCGGTTAACAAAATAATCGTATACAAACCGAAAATAGAGTAAAATATTAAAAAAGAGGTATTATGTCTGAAGCAGAAACCAGAAGTAGAAGAGTAGTAGATTTTCATAGTCATGTACTTCCGAATATTGATGATGGTTCTTCTTCCCTCTCCATGAGTCGGGAGATAATGGAAGAAACCAGACGCCAGAAAGTGAAGAAGATGGTGGCTTCTCCTCATTTCTATCCAAACAGAGTCTCTTTGGATAGTTTTCTTTCCAATAGAGAGAAAGCTGCCAAAGCTTTATTAAGTGTACACGACATAGACTTGTGTCCCTCCATATTTCTCGGAGCCGAAGTCGCCTATTACGAAGGAATTGGAGACAGCCCTTTTCTTAGTGATTTGACAATTGTAGGGACAAATACCCTGATGATAGAAATGCCCTTCCATAAATGGAATGACAAAGAAATATCGGATGTGCTGGACATATCCCTCAACTCTTCTTTCTCCGTCATCCTCGCCCATATAGAAAGATATCTTTACTGGCAGGATCCGGATACTATAAACAGGCTTCTGGATGCAGGAGTGTTTATACAATCAAACGCAGATTTCTTTATAAACACAGAGACGAGAAACAAAGCATTGACTATGTTAAAGAATAATAAAATACACATTCTTGGTTCTGATACACACAACACAGACGTAAGACCTCAAAGGATAGGAGAAGCCAAGGCGATAATCAAAGACAGTTTGGGGGAAGATGTAATAACGGAGATGCTTTATCACTCAAAGACACTTCTCGAAGGTGCAATATCCATAGACCAAATGGGTTTTTGATAATTATCATCTCAATAATACGGAGCATAAAATGGTAGATAAAATATTTAAGATTTCTATGATTCTTTTAGGTATTCTTCTCTTACTTCTAATTGTCCTTACGGCAGCAATCGGAGCAGAAGAGATGACGCTGAAAATAATAGGCTGGATTACTGTAATCCCTCTGCTCTCATCATTAACTACATTCCTGATTATCAGAACAAAGAAATAATATGCATTACCAACTGGACGAAACTTGGATTCCTTTCTCT
>CAMEXG010000069.1 GCA_945947045.1 uncultured Spirochaetales bacterium
TCGTTATGTATGGAGAGACCTTCGGTGCAGAGAAAATGGTAGATATTACAGGAGAGTACGGTCATTTGGTCACAAGTTTCGGACTAAGCGTCATGAAGCCGGTATATTCTCTTATGGATAAGCTTATTGAAGGTGGTGCGATATCGGGGCAGAAGTTCAGCGTCGACCCGCGCCCTTTGGAGTCTTGTGTCCCACGTAATCTGATTCAAGAAATCTTTTTCCGTGTAATGTACTCAAAACAGAAGGATTATGACGAACAGTTGAAGAAGCTCGGTATCATGAAGGATGATGCTTATACATGTACCTGCTACATGGATGAAGTTGGAAATACTCCGAAGAAGGGTGACATCCTCTCTTGGGCTGAAAGCAGCGCCGTTGTTTATGCAAACAGCGTGCTTGGTGCAAGATGCAATAGAAACTCAGGTATTCTGGACCTGTTTGGTTCCATTGTAGGCTCAGTCCCGTACTTCGGTCTTTTGACAGACGAAGGTAGAAAAGCCGACTGGATTATTGAAGTGAAGACAACAAAGAAGCCTGAAGCTCAGCTCCTAGGGTCCGCCATCGGTATGAAAGTCATGGAAAAGGTTCCATATGTCATTGGTCTCGATAAATACTTCTCATCTCTTGATGATGAAGCCAAAGCATACTTAAAAGACTTTGGAGCCGCTACGGCAAGTAACGGTGCAGTAGGCTTATATCATGTGGAGAACCTGACCCCGGAAGCTGTTGAAAGCGGCAGGTCTCTTATTAGGGAGAATGCTCCTGTATATGTAATAGACGATGCAGAGCTGGAGAGGGTAGAGAAGAGTTATCCTGTAATATGGAAAGATAAGAGTGCAAAGCCAAAGCTTGCATTTATTGGATGCCCGCATCTTTCAAGAGAGCAGCTCTTCTCTTGGGCAAAGAGAATAGACGAAGCTTTGAAGAAGAATGGAAGAAGTAAAGTTGAGATCAAGACCATAATGACGGCTGCTCCTGCTGTAATGGAAGAGTTTAAGAAGACAGAAGAAGCAAAGAGACTTTTGGATGAGGGTGTTGTTCTCAGTCATATCTGCCCGCTTATGTATTTAAACAATCCTAAGTGCGGAACTATGCCTGTCATTACTTGTTCCAATAAACTTAGAACATACACTTCAGCACGCTTTTATAAGGAAGATGAGCTGTTATTAATCATCACAGGAGGCAATAAATGAAAAAAGTATTTAAAGGTAGACCTGTTGTAAAAGGAAATGTTACCGCATTGGCTCTTGTATCACACGGTGGCTTTAACACCCTTGCTTCATATCAGCACTCTTTGATGTTTGGTGACAAGACTGGAAAATGCTCGGATCAGAATAATAGTGATCTCTATGAAAAGCCTATGGCTGGTACAGCTCTCTGTATGCCTCAGACCATTGGAAGTACTACAGGAGGATTAGTCCTTTACTGTGCAGCAAGTATGAATCGTCAGCCAAAGTGTCTGTTGTTCTCTAAAGAAATAGACTCTCTTGCAGCAGCTGGAGCAATACTCTCTGATGTATGGACGGAGAACAGCATGCCGACAGTAGATAATCTTGGAGACGAATTCTTATCTTTTGTTCAGACAGGAGATAAGATTACTGTAAAAGAAGACGGAACAGTAGAAGTGGAGAGATAAATTCTTCTCTTTTATGGTTGGTATCTTTTTTCTGAGTTGTTTCTTTTCGTATTGTATTTTTGGTTTTTATGCTATACGGGTTTAAACAGTCAGATGGAATTATCTCTTAAAAATAGTGCCATGGCCGTAAACCATGGCATTCTATTTCACATGGCAAGTATTGCCTTTACTCTCTCAAGTGGCATTTTTATGCCCTCAGATATCTTTTCTGGTGTTGCTCCCAAAGAGAAAAACATAAACTTGACGTGAGCAATTTCATTTTCCTCGATTTTCTTCGCTTGTTTCTCCTCAATTTTCTTCACTTGCTCATTCGCCATCTTCTTTGCTATGGACTTTATTAATCTCTCTTCCTCTATGCACATACTCTTCTCCTCTTCTTTGGTGAAGACCTCCTTCACTCTCTTTCTGACGCTCTCGTTCTTTATGTCTTCCGCACCATTCGCCAAGAGGTCCCTGGATATTTCTCCAAGCTCGTCGTTTCTTTCAGCCAGCTTCTTCAAGTTCAACAATATGATAATACCGTTAGCAACTTCTGGAAAGGCTCTTTCATTCATGTCCTTCTCGTGGTAGTCGGGTTTCATGCTGTAGACTATCATCTCCCTCTTTCGAAACCCGTTCCACACCCTGCTCTTCCCGTTCTTGATGTTGAAGAAGACTAGAACGTAGCACTTCTTGTCTCCATACAAGTATCTCTGGATGTCCCTTATGCCATCCCATCTGGAAAACTCCACTTCCTTCACCTTGCCGTTCCAGTTCTGGATCTCTGCCATACCGCTTCTTCCCCCCGATATCTCAAGATCTATGTCGGCAATCCTCTCCTTTTCGTCCTTCCGGTAAACATGCTTCTGTGTGTTGATGTTCTTCACCTTCACGTTTTCACCGAGGATATAGGACAGGAAGACTTCAAGGATATGGCAGGTCTCAGGTGTCTTGTCCCTGAAGAACCTTCGGCTCTTCAAGTCAGAAACAAGAGGCATCATCCTTATACGCTCCATGATTTCCGGTCTAAATGTCATAAACAACGATTTCTCCTATACACATATAACGCGTTATTGCCCTGTTTCTGACAAAAAATAACAGATATATGAGACTAAGAGCTTGAGAATTGGAGGAGTTCGACTACTTTGAGCTATTTATTTGGGTATAAGAAAAAGGGTGCTGGTTGTGTCCAACACCCTGCAAATAAGTCGTTTATTTTGCTCAAATCTTTGCTGCAGTCTCGAAAGCTCTCCAAATGACAGATCTAAGGTTTCCAACCTTAAAGCAGTCACCTACAAGGTGTACTTTGCCTCTGGCTTCTAATGGAGCGGGAATATATCCGGCAGAAGAGATGACGCTGTCGCAGTTTATCTTTGTTTCATTGCCTTCTTTTCGTGTGATGATGATATATCCGTCTCCCACTTCCTTGAGTTTTGATTCAAGATATACAGGAGTCTTATTTAGATCAAACCACTCTCTTAAATAAGAAGAGTTTGCCAGGCACACTCCCTTCTGGCTTACCAGGTCATCTTTCATTTCTACGATGATAGGATTCTTTCCGCTTAGTGCCAGTTCATAAGCGATTTCACAGCCTGTGAGACCTCCGCCGATTACAGCGACAGTATCTCCCACTGGAGTTCCTGTAAGATACTCTGTGGCTTCAATCATCTTTTCGTATCCCGGAACTGACTTCAGAATCCTTGGAGAGGCACCGGTGGCTATGACAACTTCATCTTCTTTGAGAGTAGATATATCTTCGACTTTGGTGTTGAACTTTACTTCGATACCAAGCTCTGCCATCTGACGCTTATACCAAGCGAGAAGTTGTCTCAGTCTCTCTTTATAGCTTTCGGCAGAAGCTGCGATGAAAGTGCCTCCAAGTTTATCTGTCTTTTCATATATTATAGGCTCATGACCTCTGAGCTTCAGGACTCTAGCCGTCTCCATTCCTCCGATACCACCACCTATGACGGCAACTTTCTTCGGAGAAGAGGTCTTCTTGATCTTATGCTTATTCCACTGCATTGTCTCAGGGTTTACAGCACATCGAGCAAGGTTGAGGGAGTCGAGTAGATCTTGATCATTAGGAACGCCTTTGTAGTGGCACATATTGAAGCAGCCGTTGTGACAGAGAATACATGGCCTGATATCTTCTGGTCTGTCTTCAATAAGCTTTGTGACCCACTCTTGGTCTGCAAGGAATGGTCGTGCAAAACCTGCTCCGTCTATCTTTCCTTCTCTAATTGACTCTGCGGCGGTAAATGGATCCATTCTTCCAGCACACACTACAGGAATATCGACAAACTTTCTAATATGCTCAACGTCCTTTAGGTTACAGTTCTCAGGCATATAGATGGGAGGATGAGCCCAATACCATGCGTCATATGTTCCGTTGTCGCAGTTGAGCATATCGTAACCTGCGTCCTGTAGATACTTTGCCGCCTTTTCAGACTCCTCCATATCTCTACCGACTTCTGTATATACTTCATCAGGTAGAGCACCCTGTCTGAAACCTTTTGTCTTTGAAACTACAGAGTATCGGAGAGAAACAGGGAAATCTTTGCCACACTTTTCCTTTATTGCCTTAACAATCTCTGTTGCAAAGCGATACCTGTTTTCAAAACTTCCACCATATTCGTCGGTACGCTTGTTAACATATTTAAGGGTAAACTGATCCAATAAATATCCTTCGTGGACTGCATGGATTTCAACCCCGTCCACTCCTGCCTCCTTAAGCATTCCGGCGCTCTCTGCAAAGGCATGGATCATGTATTCGATCTCTTTCTTTGTCATTTCCCTTGATGGAACTTTATCTGACCAACGGTTAGGAGAAGGGGAGGCAGAGGCTGTGATCTTATCCAAGTTCATAAATGGCTTAGAGAGGACATTCAGAACAGGATTAGTGTAAAGGGTCTCCATCATCTCCGAGATGGTAAATGATCTGCCGAATCCTGCAGTCAGCTGAATAAAGAGTTTGGCACCTGTCTTATGAAACTCAGGCATCCATTCCTTTAACTTTTTGTACATGCCTTTGTTTTTATGGAGCCACTGCCCGAACATAGGGTTATAAACAGGCTGACATCCAGGTAGAACAAGACCAGCGTTGTTCTTTGCAACTCTCATGATAAATTCAGCTCCAGCAGAGTCGAAATGGTTCTTTTCCATCCAGCCGAAGAGGTCTGTCCCCCCCATGCTGGTAAGTACAATTCTGTTCTTAATCTCACAGTTACCTATTTTCCAAGGTGTAAATAGAGGGTCCAGTCTTTTATCCATAGAGTCTCCTTTGGTGATATTCGATATTATTCTACTCTATTAGTGATAAACTGTCGAAGAAGTTTTGATGACAAATATTAGAAATTTGTCAAAATACTATAAATACTATAAATGTTTAGATTATGACTGGTTTAATGCACATAAACATGACGTTAAATAGAGTGTTCAAGATTACTTAAGAATTCGTCTACATAAACAATGGTGTCTTCATTGACACTTTGAGAGCCTTTCTTTCTTACGATTGTTACGTGACCGTTACTCTCTATACTATCGATGATCTTTACTTCCAAGCGCTTATTCGTGATCAAATCTTTCTTTTTAAAGATAGAGCAGCCGTCAATTGACACCTCTTTATCATCGTCGCCCTGGATGACAAGTATCGGGCTTGAAGAACTGTTGATCGCATCTATTGCACTTCTATTTGCCTTGTTGCCGTGTATAAGAATCTGGAATGGAAAAAGAAAAACCTCAAAGATTCTTCCTAGCTTTCCCATTCTCAAGGCACATACATCCATTGCAGAAAAAGGAGACCTGAAGGGAGCATAAGCAACGACACCCTTCACTTTATTCCGCATTTCATCCAGTGATGAAAGTACACCATATCCACCCATGCTGTGTCCAATAAGGATAAACTTGTCATCACCTAGATATGAAGATGCAGATACTATGTCTTTTACAACATCCCTGAAGCTGAGGAATGTTCCTGTGCTCTTCCCGTATCCTCTGTATTCAAAGATGAAAACTTTGTACCCGAGATCAGCAAAATGTAGGGCTTCCGGTCTATAGTAGCGGGAAGAAAGACCCATGCCGTGGGCGAAGATAATCGTTCCCTTCTTTCCCTCTTTATTAATTATCCGACCTTCAAGAGTATTATTTCCTGATTTGAAAGATACTGTCTCACCCTCGTTCTCAATCCACTCGTATCCTTTCTCCGGCATAAAGAGTACTTTTGTAAGAATGAACCCGACGAGAAAGAAAACAAATAATACTATAAGAGTAATCAAGAACCACATAGTCTGGATTTTAATAATTGCTAAAAATAATAACAACCAGATGTTTATTAAATTATAGTGTCTTCTTAAGGTAAAAATAACCATGCTTAGTCTAAAATACCTATAAGGATAATAATTAAACAAAACAACTGTTTAGATTATTTTACTTTAACTTCTTCTATTAATTGAAATTGCTAAAAATTGGCACGATGTTTTCATAAGTAAAAGTGTAAGGAGAAAAACAAATGAGCGTTTTCAAAAGAATAAAAGACATCGTAAATTCAAACATTAATTCACTACTCGATAAGACGGAAGATCCTGAAAAGATGCTGAAGCTTATGATCAGCGAGATGGATGAAGCCATCTTGAATCTGAAGGCTAGTACAGCAGCTAAGATGGCTAATCTTAAAAGTGTCGAAAAGAGAATAGACGAGGCTGAAAAAGCAGTTTCAAGATGGCAGGAAAGAGCAGAGCTCGCTGTTGTGAAGGGTTCTGATGAGATGGCAAAGGAAGCCATCAAGGAAAGAAAAGAAGCTGAAGAGATACTTGATAGTGTAAGAAAAGATAAGGCTATCCTGGAGAAGGAAGTTGAAGAAGGAAAGAAAGAGCTTGAGACTCTGTATTCCAAAATAGAGGATGCAAAAGAAAGGCTGAAAACTATACCTCCAAAGAAAGAAGTGGTGAAAATAAAGGAAGAGAAGACAAAGCCAGCTTTAAGACCAAATACCCGCTTTGAAGAGTTGGAGAATAGAATCAACAGAATTGAAGCTTATAGAGAGCTTTCCGAGAAGAAAGAAGAACCAAAGAAAGAAGAAAAGACAGCGGCGGAGATGCTTGAAGAATTAGAGATTGAGAACGAGATAGCAAAAATCAAGGAAGCTAAAGGAATCAACGTATGATTGCGGTCTCCATACTCTGTGTAATCTTTGCCTTCATCATCGCTATTGTATGGATTGCAGAAAGCGAGCATACAAAAAGGGAAAAGTCAAAGATTGAAGCAACGCTTCGTTCTGAAGAGATGGCAAGAGGTTATAAAGCTGGATCCTATACTCTGGGAGAAAGTAAGGAAGAGGATTTAACTAAAAACTTAAAACGGGTAAGAGATAGATTTGAAGAAGGCATCGTGGATTTAAAAAAGAGAATTAACAAGATGGATGCCAATAACTGAAGATAAAAGGAATATATAAAATGGAAATAAGAACAAGAAGATGGACAAGATCCCCAAGGGGATGCGTATTGGGTGTTGCAACAGGACTAGCAGAGTGGAGGGGCCTCCCTATTAATTTGACCAGACTCCTTGTTCTGTTGTTAGTATGCTGCACAAGCTTTATACCAGGATTAATCATTTACTTAGTTGTCGCTCTCTTGCTCCCGGAACAGACCGACGACGATATCATAAGAGAGGGATATCATAGATATTCTTATTACACTTCTTATTGAAGAAGAGAGAAAGAAGACGACGATTTGAAGAGGAGATATGAAAACTTAAAAAGAAAAGTTGAAGGAATGGAGAATGATCTCTTCGACAAAGAAAAAGAGTGGGATGCCCACTTTAAAGCAGAGACAGCATACTAATTCCAGGTCCTCAGAAATGGGGGCCTGTTTCTTTCAAGAACTCAATATATAAGAATTAAAGAAATCTTTAACAGCATAGAGAGAAATATATTAGTGAAGTAGAGTGAAGTATTACTACACTCAACTTCAATCATTACTTCATTCATTTCACTGTAAGGTTTTAGTTCCATATATATATAGAACAGCATGTGGAACTGAGGTATAAAACATATACTCTTGTGCAATAAGGAAAGCAATGAAAACAGAGAATGAGTATAAATGTTGCAGATTCTAGAGCAAGAATAGGCCTCTTTATTGAATTGATGTAATAACATACAACCTGTATGATAAACTCTAAAAATGCTTTATTACTCAGCGATAACTACTAAAAAAACAGAGTTATTGCTGAATAATACGTATTTTTTGCCTTTTGAAAGAATAAAGAATGCCTTTGGGATAAATAGATTCTTCCTATGTTTCGTTTTCACCTAAATACAATGAGTGACTTAAAAATCAATATACAATCACAAAAAATGATTAGGATTTGTAAGAAAGTGATACAAACAATAAGGCTTTGCTTCATGATAAAATATGGCTGATTGTAAAAAAAGGAATTTACATATGGCAAGACGAGAAGCATTCAAGATGTACTTGAAGAAAGGTTTTGAAAAAGAATATGAATGGAGACATAGTAATATATGGCCTGAAGTAAAGGCAAAAATACAAGCATCGGGAGTCTATGATTATTCAATATTCCTTGATGAAAAGACAGGAGTACTCTTTGCAGTCCAGAAATGTAAGGGAGAAGAGGGAAGTCAGGATCTAGGAGCTGATGAAGTAATAAAGAAGTGGTGGCACTATATGGCTGATATCATGGAGACAAATGAAGACGAGTCTCCTGTTTCAGAGCCTTTGAAAGAAGTATTCTATTTAGAGTAAATGAGGCATAGATTGGTGAATCTAAATCTGAGGCAAAAGTTCTTTATTAGGAACCTTGGAAAGTTTTTGCTTTGTACCAGCGTTCCTATAATAATATCCATGTTGTTTGGACTTATTGTTCTTCATTCTTATCTGAAACCATTACAGGATCAAAACTCCCAAATGATGGTAGAGAAAGCATCGAGATCAATTGAGAGTGATTTTCAGGAGTTCAATAGTTTTGCTGTTTCTTCTTCAATAATGAATACTAGAGTTACGGTTCAACATTTATTGTCATCAGAACAATTTACATATGAAGATCTTATTCTTCATAGTGACATGAAACAGCAGTTATCATCATTAAGAAATAGAAGTCCATATGTAAAAGAAATAGCTATATGGCTGGAAAATGATAACAATGCCTATCTGTCTGATTCAGGAAAACAGTTATTGGATGATAATAGTGTATGGCTTAATTCTCTTGATGAACACTCTCAGGATTTCTCGTGGTGGACTGTCACTAATAATTCATTAGAAAATAATGTCTATGTATGTCACCATTTGTGGAGAAAAGGAATAGTTGCCATATCCATTAACACCGAGATACTTTATCAGACGATATCATCGTCTATCCCAGACAATGGAGAATTCTTGACTGTTATGTCTGAGAATGATGATTTAATAGTTTCTGGAGAAGAGTCGATAAACACAAATAATTTCATTGCATTTGAGACTGTTGAAAAGAACACCGGCTGGAAGATTAGACTTAGTGTACCTTTACATATAGCTAATAAACTAACAATACAGTATATAAGGATCATGATATCTTTTCTTCTTGGATCCCTTATTCTTTCTTTTTTTCTTGCGTTAGCATTAACAAAAAAGAATACTCATCAGATTTCTATTCTACTTGATACTATTCATAATGCTGAAGCTGGACTACCGCTACCAGAAATCGATGAAAGTCGAAATAAAACTACAATCGAGTATATATCTCAGAGAATGATTGCTTCTTTTCTAGAGAAAGATTATTTGAAAGCACAGCTTGAAGCAAAAAAATATAAAGCAGCCCACGCAGAACTAGTTGCAATGCAAGCACAATTGAATCCTCATTTTCTCTATAATACGTTAGAGACTTTAAATTGGAACTGTTATCAACTTACCGGACATCCAAATCAGGCTACAGATATAATTGAGAAACTATCTGATATACTTCACTATTCTTTAGGGAAGAATGGAATATTTGTCTCACTTAAAGACGAGATTGAATATATTGACAGCTATCTATCGTTATTAAAGATTAGATACAAAGAAAAACTTCAGTATAGATTTGAAATAGACAATGATGCATATGAATACATGTTACCAAGAATGATTTTGCAGCCATTGGTTGAAAATGCTGTTCAGCATGGAATAAAACCTAAAAAAGGTTCAGGTTTGGTTACTATAAGTGCAGAGGTAGAGCAAGGAAACCTAATCTTGAAGGTTGAAGATAATGGTGTAGGAATTCCTGACAACAATCTAAAAAACATACAGTTAATTCTAAACAAACAGGAGATAAGGACTGATCATATCGGTCTTGGAAATGTTAATCTAAGACTTAGAACGATTTATGGAACAGGAATAATTGTTGAAAGTGAAGAAAAAAAAGGAACTATAATAACCGTTTCTATTTCCAATAAGGATGTTAATAATGTACAGGCTGATGATTGTT
>CAMEXG010000070.1 GCA_945947045.1 uncultured Spirochaetales bacterium
ACTGTTGCAAAGGCAGCAGAACCAATTGCAAATCCCTTACCTATGGCGGCTGTCGTGTTGCCCACCGCATCAAGTTTATCTGTAATGATTCTTACATCGTGCGGTAGATGACATGATTCAGCGAGACCTCCTGCGTTATCAGCAATAGGACCGAAGGCGTCGATAGATACTGTAGTTCCCACAAAAGAGAGCATTCCCAAGGAAGCAAGGGCTATTCCATATGTACCGGAGATTTTTCCAGATATAAATAGAGATATTGCTATAAACAGTACTGGCAGCAGACAACTTCTGCTTCCTATTGCATCGCCCTTTGTTATTACGAAAGCCTCCCCTTCCGTGGCCATGCCTGCCAAGATTTGTGTGGGCTTATAATCGGTACTGGTGTAATACTCGGTAATCATACCGATTGCTACTCCAGAAATTATTCCAAGTACTGCACTCACCCAAGGTGAAGCCCATCCAATGATGAAGGAAGATGGAAGCTCTACTTTGGAGAAGAGCATATAACTAGATATGAGCCCTAACACCAGAGTGAAGAAAGCGGAGATGTAAGTTGCGGAATTCAGCTCCTTACTTGGGTTGTCCCCCATCTTCTTCTTTTGAACAATAATAAGTGCCAAGAGACATCCAAAGAGTCCGCCTCCTGCAAGGATTACAGGATACATCATCGCACTGTCAAAAGATGAAGAAGATAGAGATCCTGTCTTAAAGAGCGTAGAGGCGATTAGAATACCTGCGGCCGTAGTAGCAACGAAGGACTCCAATAAGTCAGAGCAGTTACCTGCAATATCGTTGACGTTGTCGCCTATAAAGTCTGCTATTACGTTTGGGACTCTACTGTCATCTTCCGGCAGGTCATGCCTGATCTTGGCAAGGATATCTGATGAGATGTCCGCCGCCTTTGTATAATTACCTCCTGCTACGCGGTTAAACATAGCAACTAGAGAACAGCCAAGAGAATATGTAGTTATTCTCATTGTAGAGGCATTACACTTTAGAGATAAAAGGAATCCAGAACCTGAAGCATCATGGTCAATCCCCCAGATAAATAGAATTGATACAAGGCCCAATAGTCCGAAAGCCTGCACCGAAAGTCCTGCAACGGAGCCTCCCGAGAGCGCGACTTTTACAGTCTCTCCAATAGACAGGCTTTCTCTTGCCTTATTTGAAGTCCTGACATTTGCGAATGTTGCGCTCTTCATTCCTGTAATGCAGGCTGCACTGGAAGCCAATGCTCCCAAAAGGAGAGTAAGGCCAGATGTCTTTTCTACAAAGAGAGAGAATATAAGCGCCACAATAAGTACGACTATAAATATCGTCTTATATTCCGTCTTCATAAATGTATTGGCTCCACTACGTATGATGGCAGCCATCTCTACCATTTCATCTGTGCCTTCATCCATAGATTTAATCTTTCTATAGTTGAAGAACACATAGACGAGAGAAAGGATTATTACTCCAAGTACTATTGACCAAATTGTTCCCATATACTCCTCCTTCTGTATTCCTTTTTTCTTTATAGTATCATGAGAATTTCTTATGGCAATATTAATTTTTATAAAAATATTGAGGTATTCATAAAGAAATAATAAATAAACCGATTTATATTTAAAGATATTAAAATAATACTTTTACGCTTTTAACCTAACAATTCTTCTTGGACAATAAAAAGTCATTTATTATGATATATCCATGCAGAAGAAAAAGAACAATCTAGATTTCATCATAACAAAGGATGGATTCAAGCCTGACTTCACAAAAGAAAGAAGTCCTGAGTTCTTCCCAGACCAGTACAGGGGAATGTACAATGCCGTCTTGGCTGACAGCATAACAGACTCATCTCCATTCTTGGACTTTCTGAAACGCATTACAGATAACTTTTTCTTCCAACTGGAGCGGACCCCCTCTCTAAGAATAGAGAGAGAAAACGCTGTGGTGTCCTACGACAAGATAGAGCTGGAGGAAATACTATCTGACGCACCGTTTATTCTTGGAGGCCATTACCTTAATTTAGATTGGGCTCTGTCACTCTTTGATCGATACCTTTCTATTTTCAAGAGTGACATCTCCTCCTATTCTTCTTCTGTAGAATCGTACTTTTCTTCCTTCTCTTCCCGATTTCGACTTCCTTCAAGAATCTTCTTTCATCTCTTGGAGAGTAAGAGACCCGAATCTCCCTTTGCATTTATGGCGACTTATTCTACAGTCGGAGAAGACGGGAAAGTCCACCACTATCCACTCAAATACGCACTAAAAGAGTATTCAGCCTCCATCGAAAAACTTGCAGTCCTTATCTCCTCCATTAAGAAAGCTGCAAAGAACAGCAGAATAATTTTATCTTGGCTTAATACAGGAGAGATATTCTCTCCGATCTATGTATCAAAAGAAGAAGCATATGCTTTCCTAATGGATGTTCCTTTATTTGAAGAAGCCGGTATTGTCACTAGAATTCCTGGATGGTGGAAGAAGAGAAAAAGAAACTCAAGGATCACTATTGAAATAGAAAGTAGAGGCAGTAATTGTTCCATCACAGCTTTCAGACCAAAGATGGTCTGGCAGGGAGTAGAAATTACAAAAGACCAGATACAAGACATCCTATCCAGAACCGAGGGGCTTTATCTATTGAAAGGCAACTGGATTGAAGTCGACAAAAAGAGTCTTGAATTACTTTTTAAGGAATACGAAGAACTAGAAAACAAAGAGTTATCATTACTATCTGCTTTAAAGTTGTCCGCAGGAGTAGAAAAGAAGCCTTTTCCTATCTCTATTGATATAGAAAATATGATAAAAACCTCCATTGCCTCAGACCTTCCTACTACCCCGCCTTCATCTTTTACAGGTACTCTGAGACCTTATCAAACCGATGGCTTTAGATGGCTTATGGGAATATCCCGACTATCCTTGGGACCATTATTGGCCGATGATATGGGACTGGGTAAAACAGTGGAAATACTGGCATATCTGGAGGAAGTGAGAAGTAGATATAAAGATGCAAAAGTACTATTGGTTGTTCCTGCCTCTCTTCTTGGTAACTGGGGACGGGAGTGTATGAAGTTCACACCCGATTTGGATTTCTCCATCAGGCATGGAAAAGACGCAAAAAAGAAAGATTTCCCTTTTCTTACCATCGTCACTTATCAGGGAGCAGCCACAAGTGATTCCATAAAAGAAGAGAAATGGGACTTGGTTATTCTTGATGAAGCCCAGAATATAAAGAATAGAAACACAAAACAGACAAAATCTATAAAAGCTTTGGAGCGTAAGCAATCTATCGCCATGACGGGTACTCCTATCGAGAACTCATTGATGAACCTTTGGTCTATTTTCGATTTTCTCTCTCCAGGGTTACTGGGAGATGAGAAAGACTTCGAATCATTCTCGTCTTCAATGGCAGAAGACAAAATGGACAACTTAAAGAGAGTTGTGACGCCATTCATATTAAGGCGCCTTAAGACAGACAAGTCTATTATCAACGACCTTCCAGATAAAGTAGAAAACGAGCTTATGGTCTCTCTGACTCCTGAGCAGCGTGTTCTATACAATAAAGTGGTGGACGAATATGAAGAAGCTCTTAAAAGAAAAGAGGAGACAGGATCAAATCCTCTCACCCTTGCAGGAACGACAATAATGAAGCTTAAGATGGTTGCAAACCATCCTTCCCAATACTTGGGGGACGGAGAGTATGACGAGAAAAAGAGTGGAAAGTTCCTTCTGTTAAAAGAACTATGTTCCACCATCCATGAAAACAGGGAGAAAGTCCTGATCTTTACTCAATTTGCCACCATTATCCCTAGCCTCCTCTCACTTCTCTCTCCTGTTTTTGGACATGATGGAGATTATATTGACGGCAGTACACCTCCTGAAAAGAGAACAAAAATTGTAGATTCATTCCAAAAAGGAGAGATACCTTTCCTTGTCATCTCTCTTAAAGCAGGAGGAACAGGGCTGACCCTTACAGAGGCAAATAACGTAATCCACTTTGACAGATGGTGGAATCCTGCGGTGGAAGATCAGGCCACAGACAGAGCTTATAGAATCGGACAGAAGAAAGTGGTGACAGTCTACAAGTTTATAGCCGAGGATACCATCGAAGAGAGAATAAGCCAGATACTAAAGGAAAAGACAGAGCTTGCAGAGTCTGTACTAGGAGAAGTAGGCGGTGAAGTTACAAGTAAACTTTCACCAAGAGAACTCTTGTCTGCTATGCGTTATACGAGGAAAATCTAATGGCTAAGAAAAAGACAGACGAAAAAAGAGAACCTATCATAATCGAGGGAAGAATCATCTCATCATCTTGGTGGGGAAAAGCCTGGTGCGACAATATAGACAACTATGCAGACTTCGATAACCGACTCCCTAGAGGTAGAAATTATGTCAGAAGCGGATGCGTTATAGATTTAAAGATCGACTATGGTGAAATAAGAGCTCTTGTCCAAGGTTCCAGGTCCAAGCCCTATAAACTAAACATAAACATTGCTCCATTTACAGAGAAGGAAATAAAGTCTTTTGAAGATAAATGCAAAAACAACTTTGAGTCTGTCGAGGACTTTATTAACGGCAAGTTCCCGGACTCTTTCAAAGAATACTTTACATCCTCGTCTCTAAATCTCTTTCCAAAAGTAAGGGAAATGAGATTCTCATGCTCTTGCCCGGACTGGGCTGTACTGTGTAAACATGTGGCGGCAGTATTATATGGAATAGGGAGAAAGCTGGATGACGATCCAATGCTATTGTTGAGACTAAGAGGTATAGATACTGCTTCATTCAGCCAAAAGATAGTAAATAGAGAAGCGGAAAAGCTTGCCCTCTCCTCCTCTATCAAACTTCCCCCTGGACGCGGAATGGATATGGATGAAGCTTCAATTCTCTTTGGTGTAGATAGATACAAAGAAGACTAACATTCATCTTTAGTTTCTATTTCAGTCTTCCTTTTTCCACCATCAGGGATGGAACATCTCCTCTTTTCTTACAATTTTGAAGCTATTTCCAATGATTCTCCTTCTTTAAATCATCTCTCAAAGAAGTCAAAAAAGAAGCAGATATAATTCAACGATTACCTAAGGTTTCGATGTCTCTGCTTTTAGCTGGAATCGAGCCCATGTGTTTTTTGAGATCTTTGAAGCTTTTAGTCTTTACTGCGGCCTTAAGATTAGAAAAAGCTCTCATAATCGCTTTTATGCTTTCATTTAAAGATAACAGAAAATAGGAGGCTCTTCATTATTCATCTTTAAAATAGTGGTCTTCTCCACCGCATTTTCAAACAATTCTATTATCATGTTGATATTAAGAGGAGTTAGACAACAGTAAGGTTTATTGAGAATCCAAAAGAGTGACTTTCCAATGATTTCTCGTCTGAATTCCAATGTTCCGAATGCAAAAGAATCGAAGGATGAAATCAATGCTTCTTGATCTAGTTCAGGCTCCTCGAGAAAATACTAAACGGACGTCTCTGTAAATGAATAATCAAGAATATCATCGGAAAGAAATACTATAGCTTTACTTGTTTCTTACGCTTTCCTTTCAATAAGCTTTGGGAAGACCTTTAATATCTCCATTTTGTTTGTAGCTTTTTCAACTTATTACCCTTTCTATTTTGATATATTATAAATACTTAACTTAATCCAGGTTGTACATCTTTCTTAGGATATATAGTGTCAGGCGGTCAGGGAAGAATCTTAAAAGGAACATAAGAATTTTATAAGTGAACCCAACGGCTTTTCTATAAGGAGGATTCTTCCTTTTTGTAAGAGAGAATATCACCTTGGCTGCATCTATCGCTTCTCCCCCTTCCCTCTCATCTTTCTCTATTTCTTTTATCGCCTTGTCATATAAAGTCGAATATGGAGAAGAGTCGACGATGGCCTTCTTTCTTTTAGAGGTGAAACCTGTAGATAAGTCCCCGGGCTCCACTACGCATACTCTTACACCGAACTCCTTTATTTCGTTTCTAAGTGCACCCATGTATGCTTCAAGAGCATATTTGGCTGCGCTATAATGCCCCTGAAATGGCAGAGGGACACGAGCAGCTATTGACGAAACGGCAATGACAAGAGATTTACCTTGTCTGCGTAGGACAGGAAGAGCAAGAGAGTTAAGTAGCAACACTCCATAGTAATCGGTTTCTTCCTGAAGTCTCACCAGACTTATATCGCTGTCTTCCGCTGATCCGGCAATGCCGAAACCGGCAGAATGGATAAGAATAGAAAAATCACCTATTGTATCCAATACCCGTTGGATGCTCTCTTTTTCCGTTACATCCATTTTCAAGTATGTGACACTACCCTCTCCATAATCTTCTCTACCCTCTTCTATCTTTCTGGATACTCCAAAAACACTGTATCCGTTCTTTGCAAAGAGCCGTGCAGTTTCCTTTCCAATCCCACTGGAAGCTCCTGTCACCAATACTTTTCTGCCATAAAAGAAATCTTTATTCATATCTCAATTATATTTTATAAAAGCACGAATTCAGAAGTATTGTTTTATTTACAAAACTATCATTCCAGCATGATGACAAACAACGACAGACTGAAAACACTTCTTGGTTACTCGATACCAAGCATAATCGCAATGATTCTCTCTACTACCTTGACACTTACAGATGGATATTTTGTGGGGAACTATGTAGGAGAAAAGGCTCTCGCATCTATTAATCTGGGGCTTCCCATACTCTATTTATATCTAGGTTTGGGACTATGTATAGGAGTGGGAGGATCTGTAATATCAGGTCAATTAATAGGGAGAAAGGATAGAGATAAAGCTTCTTCTGTCTTTACAGAGAGTATAGTAACAGCACTGGCGATCACCCTTCTTTTATCAGCAGGGGTATATCTCTTATTCAATCCGATTCTCAGACTATTGAAAGCAGAAGGAGAGCTCTCGGTATTCTTCAAGTCATACTACAGGATAATGCTATTTTCCTATCCCCTTCTTGTCCTCACCACTATCTTCGGTATGTTTATCCGTACGGATGGCAGGCCACAGGTCTTCATGGGAATATCACTATTGGAGTCTGTACTGAACTTTATCCTCGATTATGTATTTCTCAAGAAATTGAATATGGGAGTAAAAGGAAGCGCCTATGCTACTCTTATTGTAAAAGTAGTATCCTGTACTATTTGTATCCTCTATTTCTTATTCTCTTCAAAGAGCATCAAAATAAAAAGATTCTCTTTTGACTGTGCAGTATTTCAACAATCCATGCTTAATGGTTCTTCGGAGTTCATAGGAGAAATGGCTGGAGCCATATCAATGATGGCCCTAAACTACGTATTGATGAAATATGTAGGAGAAGGCGGGGTTGCAGCCTTCACGATCCTCGGTTTCGCTGTCTATGGATATAATATGATCACTATAGGATTCGGACAGGGACTATCTCCCATCGTTTCTGTCCTTTGGGGGGAGAATGAAAGAGAAGAAGCTGTGGACATGCGTAGGCTTGCTTCAAACATCCTCTTTGTTCTTGGCTTGATCACGGCACTTATATTCTTTTTCTTCGGAAAGAACTTTGCATCCCTCTTCGGTGCCGGAGAAGAGTGCGCCTTATCAGTATCGAGAGGTTTTAAAATATTTTCTCTTACTTTCGTATTTATGGGATATGATGTTATTGCATCTATGTACTTTACATCGATTTCAGACCCACTCTCCTCCGCCATAATATCTCTTTTAAGGGGATTGGTTCTATTATTGCTATTTACATTCCTCTTTCCTTATCTCTGGGGAATGGATGGGGTATGGGCTGTATCTCCTACCACGGAAGTATTGACAGCAATAGTCGCTTTTTCATTAATCAGAAGAGAAAACAACAAGGGTTGAATACTTGGATAATACAACTTTGACTATAGAGAAGACTATCATCAACAAGGCGATAACTTATATCCTCTCCAATCTGGAAGAGGATATAAGTGTGGGAGATGTCTCTTCTTTTTGCGGTATATCGAAATATCATCTGAATAGGATATTTAGGAAAGAGACGGGAGAAGCTCTATATGAGTTTATCAAGCGTAATAAAATCGAACGCAGTGCCTGGAGGCTTAAAGTAGAGAAGAATAAAAGTGTAACGGAGATAAGCAGCGACTACGGGTATTCTTCCTCAAACTTCTCCACAGAGTTTAAAAAGTCATTACACATATCCCCTTCCCTGTTTAGAAAAGAAAGTGAAGAGAGAGTCCACCTATGTTCTCTATCCCGTGGATTGACTCTGGACGACATGGAAAGCATGGAGAAGAATATTACTATTGAAACTCTCCCAGATATGTTTGTCATTTATGAAAGGAAAAAAGGCAACTACAAAAACATGCCATCCCAATGGTGCTCATTTATTGAGAAATACTCATATCTTAAGACTGACGACACTCTCTATATCGAGTGTACACTGGACGACCCGTCGATCACTGATGAAGACAACTGTCTCTATGAGATATGTCAGACGGTAGACAAAACCGACCGACGCATCTCAAATCTTTCCACCACCATGTTTACTGGTGGGAAATATGCTGTTTACCACTATAAAGGCTGGCCTGAATTCTTATATATGATCTATCAGGAAGTATTCTGTAGATGGCTGAAAAAGACAGGGTATGAAATTGATCCAAGACCTATAATAGACATTTACAGATTAGTACGTGATGACGGTTATATGGAGATCGATATCTGTTTTCCTCTTAAATGACCTCAATCCCAGACATCGCTTTCTCCTATGTATGCGCAAACACCCATTCTAGGGGAGTTACACACAGGAAGAAGGCCATCAGGATCAATGTCCATATCCAACTCTCCCTCATCAAGTAATTCACTACACTTTCTACATAGGAACATCACATCGTCATAAGTACTTACAAATGTATTTATGTACGCTGCCTTTCTTTTCCTACATACAGAACACTTCTCTTCAATCATATTGTTCCTGGCAAGTAGTCTAATGCCATCTTCTAAAGCTTTTCCCTTTTTGACACTTTTTACTGTCAAAACCAAATCAGTAGAGGAGCCGAGATCATATTCATATTTAAACTTCAAACCATCATAAAGAACATCGGAGATAGAGACATTCATATCACTTTCAGCATAGAAAGAATCACTTATACAGGAGAAATGGGAACCGTTTATATAGAACTCACTTAAATGTCCGCAACACTCACACCAAATATCTCTAAGAAACTGGTCTAAAGAAAGCAATGTTTCGCTTCCATTTATTTCAATAAAGAGCCAGTATGCTTTTTGGTATTGATCTGTAATATGAATTTCATAGATCTCTTCCTGTTTATCAGGGATCCCATTAGTCATGGTTTCTTTGTCGGTGCAGGATAAAAGGTGCCTGCTCATTCCGCTTGATTCAAAACTTTTACCGCAAATACGGCATCTACCTTTACTGCTCATAACTTAATGATATCAAGATAATTGACGAATAGGAAACAATAATAATTAAACATCGCCCAATACAGAAGAATCAAATATATTTTTTTGGAATATTATCCCTTCAATGTCCCTTTCTTTGTATTTTTCTACCACTAGGATTCGCATACTATTCAGCTTTGTCACCACTTTTTCATGTGTCTAATTTATCTTCATAAACACGTTTTTGATTGTATTATTCCATTCAATAATATGAGGTTAGATACACGATTATATATATCTAACAAAACTGAAACACTCAAATTTGAGAAAATAGTATTAATTCTCTTTATACCTTTATTCTCTGTTAAAACATGGATAATCAGATAAGAACTATTACTATGTTATCTTCGATGCTATAGAGTTTCTATCGCTTCCTTTTTTGCTGTCCAATTAAGAGAAAAACATATTCATTCATGGTTCCAGAAACTTATGAAATCCCATTGTCATAGGTTCAATCAACCATAATCAATTAGCTTGGCTAAGGCAGTTTCTTCAAACACCAATAGCTTTAGAAGAAATATCCTGGTTAAATCCTTCATTCATTTTTTCTGAGGTATGCTCCGCTAAGTGGATCAGAGTATTCAATCTTAGCCATGCATATATCGAATGATAGATTCATTCGT
>CAMEXG010000071.1 GCA_945947045.1 uncultured Spirochaetales bacterium
CTTATGTATTTGTTTTTACAAAAACGGTGGGGGTAGTAATGGTGTTCCTCTATTACTTTGATTAATATTAAATCCTCTCACTTTTTTTATGTATATTCCCAACATAACAAAAAAAGAAAAATAATCAGGCAGCATTAGGATTCACCTAATAACTGCCTGTAGATTACCTGAGAAGAATTACTTTTTATTGATATTGAGTAAAAATACCCACAATCAATTATTTTGGCTTAGTCCAGACTGTATTCCTTTGCAACCACAAATCTCTTTATCTTCTTTGTGCTTGTCATTTCCAAAGGAGCCTTTGCAACTGTAACCATAGTAATCTTCTTGTATGCCTGAAGATCCTTGTTTACTTCAGAGACGATGTCTTCCATCTTCTTCTGGATTTCATCTTCTTTCATTGTCTCTCTTACATTCTTTGATGGGTATATGACAGCTCTAATGCCTTCAGCCTTTAAAGCCTTGTCCTTAAGATATCCTATGATACAGATCTGCTCGATATCATCAAAGAGCTGGAACTTATCCTCGATCTCTTCAGGGAATACATTCTTTCCACCGTCTGTAACGATAATAGACTTAGCCCTTCCTGTCAGATAGAGATATCCTTCGCTGTCCAAGTGACCGACGTCTCCTGTGTTGAGCCAACCATCAGCATCCAAGATTTCATCTGTTGCCTCCTGGTTCTTATAATAGCCCTTCATGACCTGTGGTCCCTTAATGTAGATGACACCGTTTCCTTCACTGTCAGGATCAACGATTTTTGCTTCTGTCATGGCGACGTTCTTACCTACACTTTCAACCTTGAAGGCGTAAATAGGGTTAAGGTGAGTAATAGGGCTTGTCTCAGTGAGACCATATCCCTGGACGAAGTCAAGTCCAAGCTCGTTGAAGCCTTTAAATGTGGAGGAAGGAAGTGGACCGCCGCCACAGATACAGATTCTGCAGTTTTCAAGAGAGAGGTTCTTTAGAAGGAAGCCGAACATCTTCTTTCCAATCTTAAGGCCAAATGCCTTCTTCAGGAATCCGCTGATTCCCATCAATCCTCTGATAAGGCCATAGACCACAACACCCTTCTTCTTTACTCCTGCAATAAGACCTGCATAGAGCTTATTGAAGATCATTGGAACTCCAAGGAACATAGTGACTTTAGCTTCCTTAAGCTCCTTCAGCATTTGAGAAACTACAAGCTTCTTACCAAATACTACGGAAGCTCCGCTTCCAAGTCCTTCCATGAATACGGCAAGCATTGTGTATGCATGGTGGATGGGAAGAATGGCGTAGAACACATCAGACGGATATATGTTCATATTTGCCTGACTGATGAAGATATCGGAGACAATGTTTTTGTTTGTAAGCATGACGCCTTTCGGTGTACCAGTAGTACCACTGGTGAAGAGAATTGCAGCCACATCATCCTCGCTCATTTCAAAACCTTCTTTGTAAGGAGCGGAAAGAGTCATTACAGATGGATACTCACCCTTCTCCTCCAGTGATGCATATCCAAGCATTGGAAGGGAAGACGCCACCTTCTTCATTCTGTCGTTATCAGCAACAAGGATGACGCTGTCACTGAAGCGGGCAAGTTTAATAAAGTCTTCATCGTGAAGAGATGAGTCAAGTGGCACAACTGTACAGCCTGCATACTGGACTGCAATATAAGTGACAGCCCATGCAACGCTGTTTTTGCCGCTTACGATGATCTTATCACCCTTCTTGACTCCCAGTGAGAGGAACCAAGAAGAGAGCTCTTTTACTTTGTCTTCAGCTTCTTTATATGTAAGGCAGATCTCTTTTGGGGTATATTCTTTCCAACATGGGTTATCACCAAAACGCATGGTGTTAATATGGAATAATTCCTTAATTGTAGGCCACTGGCCCTTGAATTCTTTTCCTCTATAACTATCAAATTGATTCCAAGGTGTAAAATTATCTTTTGTTCTCATTTTTTCCTCTTAGCTGACATTTTGCCATATTTTTGTAAATTTATAAACCATAATCCAATTTTTACCTATGGTAATTTGGCTCCAACCCTATGGATAAGAATAACTAAGAGAGATAGTTAAGGGTCAAAAAAAGGGCACCATATGGCACCCTTTGTACAAAAATCTTAATACTTAGTCTTCTTTGTACTTTCTGATCACTTCGAATCTCTTGACCTTCTTTGTACTTGTCATTGGAAGAGGCTCGTCCACAACTGTGACCATTGTAATCTTCTTATAAGACTGAAGCTCCTTATTCACTTCTTCAACTATAGCCTCCATGCGCTTTGAAGCCTCATCGAGAGAGTGAGCTTTTAGATATGCTTCCGTCGGATAGATTACCATTCTTATTCCTTCACTCTTTAGCTCTTTGTTGATGATGTAAGGAATAATACAGCACTGCTCAATTTCATTATAAAGCTGGAACTTATCTTCGATTTCCTCAGGGAATACGTTCTTTCCGCCTTCTGTAACAATGATGGACTTAGCCCTACCTGTAAGATACAAGAAGCCATTCTCTCCAATATGACCTACGTCTCCAGTATTAAGCCAGCCATCTTTATCAAGAACCTCTTCTGTCGCCTCAGGGTTCTTGTAGTAGCCTTTCATGACCTGAGGGCCGCGGACATAGATGACACCGTTTCCATCTTCATCAGGGTTTACGATCTTCTCTTCAACTGTAGGAATAGGGATGCCCACAGATTCTTCAATATATACTTCGATAGGGTTGATGTTGATGATAGGGCTTGTCTCTGTAAGACCATATCCCTGGACAAAATCGATTCCAAGCTGGTTGAACTGCTTGAAAGTAGAAGCAGGAAGAGGACCGCCACCGCAGATGCAGAGACGCATATTGTCCAAGCTTATCTTAGATAGAAGCATTTTGCCGAAGATCTTCTTTCCGATGTTCACATGGAATATTTTCTTTACAAAGCCGGAGAAGCTCATCAAGAAGTGGATGAGACCTTCCTTGAAAGCACCCTGCTTATGTACGCCGGCCATAAGACCTGCCAGAAGCTTATTAAAGAGCATCGGGACGGCAAGAAGCATTGTAACCTTACCCTCTTTAAGCTCTTTCAACATAATCGGAGTAACCAGACGCTTTCCGAAGACAGCGCTGGATCCTGATATGACAGTCTCCAACAAGACTGCAGTCATTGTATATGCGTGATGAATAGGTAGGATTACATAGAATACATCTGTGGGATACACATTAAAGAGTCTCTGGGAATTAAGGGCGGATGACATAAAGTTCGTGAATGTAAGCATAACGCCCTTAGGTGTACCAGTGGTACCGCTTGTAAAGAGAATAGCGGCGGTATCTTCACACTTCAAAAGAGGAAGCTCTACTTCCGGGCCGTTAAGGTCCAGGATGTACTTATGACCCTTTCCATCTTTCTCCAAAGAGATTTTCTCTTTAAAGAGCTTTCCGTCTTTATCAACTTCATTAATCTTCTCTCCATCAATGAAGAGTCTCTCCACATCTCCGAAAGATAGGATTTTCTCCATATCTTCTGTGTGAAGAGAGTAATCAAGAGGGACGATTGTACAGCCGGCAAAAGAGATGGCGAAATAGGCAAGGGCCCATTCAGGACTGTTTTTACCTGTAACGGCGATCTTGTCACCTTTCTTTGCTCCTGTAGAGATAAGATAGTAAGCGATCTCTCTGATTTTCTTTAAAGCTTCTCTATATGTAAATGTAATCTTCTCAGGGACAATAGCCTTGAAGGCTTCATTTTCAGGAAACCTTTCTGCTGTAATCTCCAACATCTCTCTGAATGTGGGATATTCACCATTATACTTCTTGCCTTTATATGCAAGGATATCCTCTACTCCAGTTTTCCAATACTTATCTTTAAAAGCCATAATAACTTCTCCTGCTTTTCTGACAATAATATAGTGAATGTAAAATATCAGTTGTATTCTGAAAGCTAACTGTACGATTTGTCAATATCTAGTGCCATTTAACTATACCTAGAAATGGTCAAAACAGTTAATATTTCTTATATGAACGATATATCTACTACACTTAGTCTTTTTTTCGATTCATACTCCCCTTCCCTTTCAGGGAACCTGAGAGAGAACAGATTAGAGAGGATGAATCTCTTATTAAAAAGAATAGGAAACCCTGAGAAGGTATTAAAAATAATCCATATTGCAGGAAGTAAAGGAAAAGGCACCACAGCTTCTTATATGTCCTGGATTATGAATAAATATCATATGAAGACTGGTCTTTATCTATCTCCACATGTATTTGACATTAGGGAGAGATTCACTTTAGGTACCGTATTCTTCCCTCAGTCTTTATATGAGTCGACATTAAAAGAGCTGCAAAAAAAGATAGAAGGGTTTTCTCTCCCCTCAGAGCTGGGACCAGATAAGCCAACTACTTTCGAGCTATATACGGCCTACGGTTATTTACTCTTCAAAAATGCAGGATGCAAATATGCAGTAGTTGAAACAGGACTGGGGGGAAGACTGGACGCCACCAATACCGTCACACCTATAGCTGCATGTTTTACATATATAGAGAAAGAGCATACAAAGATTCTGGGCTCCACCTTAAAAGAGATAGCCTTAGAAAAAGCAGGAATCATGAGAAAAGATGTTCCTTCCTTTTTCTCAGATATGCCCCAGGAGGCTCTGACCACACTAATAAAAGAAGCGGAGAGAATCGGTTCCCCATACACAGCCTTTAAATTAAAGATTGACGAGCTATCCTACAAAGGAGGAGAGCCTGTATATTCTACTAATTCTGTAATAAATAATAGTGTCATTGCCGTAGAAAATCCCCGTGGCTTTACTGATATCGAACTCTATGATTTAAACTATGCCTTATTTGTGTTAGACAAACTGAATCTAATAAAAAATGTAGATGGAGACCATCTTAATTTACAAGATGGATTCTCTCTTCCCGGACGATTCAGTACCAAGACTATTACATTGGAAGATAAAAGAATGAATTTTGTCTTGGATGGAGCCCACACTCTATCGTCCATCACCCATCTCTTGGATAACATCGAGGCATATAACTTTGATTCACTCTCCACCCTAGTCTTCTCCACAGCCATAGACAAGAACTATAAAGAGATGGCGGATATCATAGTCCCTAAATTCGACAGAGTAATAGTTTTAGGTCTGGGAGAGAGTAAGAAGTCTGATCCAAAGGCCATCTACGACTATATATCTACAAAATGGAAAGATAAAAAAGTCATACTGTCCAATGATAGTGATGAAGCAATTAACGAAGTGATAAAAACGACACCAAATGAAGGACATGTCGTTGTGACAGGATCATTTTATCTAGTTGATTCTATATTTAAAAGCGTAAAGAATTATTCTAATGAGCACTATAAACTGGAAAGAACTTGAGTTATTGTTATCTGAAATGCCTCTCTTGGGTAGTTATGTTCAGAAGATCACCGAGCATAACGTCCATTCATTCACTATTCATTTCTTCTCCAAAGAAGAGAAGGCATGGATGATGTATACAGAAATCTCTTCATCCCACACCAGGGTCAACAGAACTGAAAAACTAAGGAAAAAGAGCAGCACAAACCAACGTTTCACTCAATACCTCAAAGCCCACATCATAGGGCGTAGAGTCGTAGAAGTAAAACAATACCCCTTCGACAGGGCCTTTGTCCTTAAACTCCAGAATAGCGACGACACCATAAATATGATCTTTCGCCTCTACTCCGGCCCCGGCGCCAATGTAATCATCACACGTGAGGACTCTACTATCCTGGAGCTATTGTTCCGAAGACCCCAGAGAGGAGAGAGAAACGGTGAGAAGCTTGTGGATGAAGAGAGAACAAGTGAAGGGAAAAAGACTTGGAGCGTGAGACCCTACACAGGGGATAGCTTTAATCAGTTTATAGATAGAGAAGAAGACAAAGAATCTAAGGATGAGAAGAGGGACGAGTATGTCCTTATCCTCAAAGAGAGGGAAAACAGGGAATTAAAGGCCTTATTAGACAAGAAGGAAAGAATAAAAGAACGCATCGATTCCACCAAGGGATACGAAGAGACTAAGCATTATGCGGACCTCCTCTCTTCTAACATCTATATGGTGAAGAAGGGCATGTCTTCAGTCACTTTGGACGACTGGGAGAAAGGCGAAAAAGTAACAATATCCTTAGATCCTCAGCTTAGCCCCACAGAGAATAAAGAGAAGCTATACTCCCGATATAGAAAAGACAAGACTTCCCTTTCCATGGCCGAAGAAGAAAAAGAAAAGACGGAAAAGGCAATAATAGAGACAAAAGAGAAGTACTCTTATTTATTCTCTCCCGACACCCCTCTTGAAAAACTAAGAAAAGAAGTAGAAGGAAAGAGTGAAAACAATGAGAAAGTGAAGGAGGGACGCCCTGGGGTATGGGTCAAGAGTAATGGCTGGGATATTATTATTGGAAGAAACGCCAAGGAGAATGATGAGATTCTTCGTTCTTATACCCGTGGCTCTGACCTTTGGATGCATACAAGGGATTTTAGCGGCGGCTATATTATTATAAAGGCCCAAAAAGACAGAACAGTCCCTCTTCCTGTGTTACTTGACGGAGCCAGCCTTGCAATCCATTTTTCAAAAGCCAGGAAGAATGGAAAGGCGGATTTGTATTATACTCAAGTAAAATACCTTAGAAGGGTTAAAGGCGGCAAGACTGGTCTTGTCCTACCTACACAAGAGAAGAACCTGAATGCCACAGAAGACGAAGAGAGAGTAAGGAGAATACTTGGAAATGAAAACGAGATATCATGAAGGGATTTTTTATCCTGAGGACAAAGAAGAACTGGACTCTCTTATTGGGGATGTAATCATAGATAAGACTGCAAAGGCCTTGATACTCCCCCACGCCTCCCTTAAGTCTATCGCCCCTTTATTGAGAGAGGGCTTCTCTTATACTAAAGACAAGGAAAGGGTAATAATACTCTCCCCCCTTCACTCTCATAGAGCCCAGGGAGAGAAAGGATTCTTTTTTGAAGGGGAAATCCTCCCTTCATCCAAGATGTTTCACCTTGGGGCGGAAATAAAAGAGATGTATGCAGAAGAGGAACCGGGTGCTGAAGAGTTGATTCCTTTTATTGAGAAATATCTAAAGAATAAAGAGTGGGCGGTACTCTACTGTGACATCAAATCATCTCAAGAGTCAAAAAGACTCGCTTCTTTCCTTTCAGATTATAATACACCATCCACTCTCTTTATCGTCTCCACAAATCTTTCACCAAAGTGTAATAAAACTGAAGAGTGTGAGATGTGGAGAGAAAGTGCAAAAAAAGCATTAGAAGAAGGAAAGGAGCTACTGGATAAAGCAAATAAGCACATAGTTTCTTTCTGTGGTGTGGGAATCACAGATGCTTTGGAGAGACTGATACCAGGAGGCTGGAAAAGCGTTTCTGACAACAAAGATGAGACTACCGCCCATTCACTTCTTATAAAAGGAGGAGAGAATTGATCGATATAACTCAAAAAACTGTCGGAGGCGTAGAGATGACGGCTCTTCGCTTCGGCCCTGACAAGTTCGACATCCCTGTGCATCTTATGCAGAAAGAGAGAGAAGACTGCATTCTTGTGACAGATGAAGATATCGTTCCGTTTCCTTGGAATGGCGTCACAAAGGACACTGACGGTCAGTATCTATTACTTGATAAGTGCAACCTGGAAACAATCTGGTCCATCGCTACCACTAACAGAGAAAGAGCACTGGACCTTGTAAGAAAGACAGCCCTGGGAATAAAGAAAGGGGGAAAGAAGTTTGCAGATCTTTCTACCGGCATCTTCCCTCTCTATAGAATCTATATAAAAGATAAGAAGGATATCTTGATCCTCCCCCCGGACGCTGCATCCATTCTCGCCGTATCCCTGGTACGCTCCGATATGGATGCGTGCTGTAAGGATCTGACTAAGAAAGACACGGAAGTTGGATATACCTTGATTCTAGAGATGGCCCAGCTTCTCTACTATGCTGCAGCAGGTCGTTTCCCTTATAAAGACGAAGAAGTCAGAAGAAGCGGATACAACGAAATTCCTCTTGAATTCTATTCTCCGAATCTTGATGAGAAGACTTCTTCCTTTATCAGCGAAATGCTCTCTATGAAAGAGAAAAACCAGAGAAAGATAAGCGGCAACAACGGCCCTGAGAAATCTATAGGCTGGTTTCTCGACAACACTGAAAACCTCTCTTGGAACCTAAAGAACAGAACTGAAGAAGAGAAAGAAAGAGAAGCAAAAGGGACAGAGGACAACGAAGACTTTAAGAAGCTATGGAAAGAAAAGAGCAGGAAGGCGAAGACTCGCAGATTCTGGGCTGAGAAAGGCGCAGTCATTGCAGTTACTGTCCTCATTTTCGGCTTTGTTTCATATTTTGTAGGCAACTGGCTTTACCAGACATTCAGACCACCATTGACAAGAGATCTAAGCCAGAGTGAGATTATAGAGCACATGTACTCCTCCCAGAATGCTCTTAACGCAACAGAGCTTGACGAAGGCTTCAAAGGTGATGTAGCCCAGTTTAATGAAGTATTGAACCTTTATGTCACATCCACCACTAGAAAAGCCTATGAATACATTGATGCCATTACAAATGCTGAAACGTGGATTAAAGAAGGAAAACCATCCCTATTAAAAGACACCTGGGTATATGGAGTGATCCCAATTTCTATAACCGAGACTGAGGAGAACCATTTTGTAGCAAAGACTGAGTGGTATACTCCATTTGCCTTTGATGATGAAAATGAAGAGGCATATGGAGAAAAAGATGGATTCTCCAGGACATTTATCTATGAAGTGACACAGGAGTTTGACTTTGAGTGGAACAAGCGAGGCTGGTGGGTCTGCACAAAGAATGAAATTACAGATTACACACTCCTAGGTGTTGAATACACGCCATATATAGAAAGTACTACCTGATCATAGGGAAATTAGATAACTCGATATTTACACCACTCCCTATACCCAGTAGCCTGTAGATAAGATTCTGCAGGCTTCTTTATAAACAGCTATCAAGGAAAACAAGAAGTTTAGTTTAATCTTCAAATATTGAGTAAGAGAAAGCATAAACATCAACGCTTTTTTCCTTTTAGAATGGATGTCTTTTATTCTGGAGAATCACGCTTAACAGAAACAAACGAATGGAGCATACACACCAAAATAAACAAGTCTTCTAATCCTAATATTAGTTTTACTGGTTCTTTTCTATCAAAAAAAATAAAAAACCTTGAAAAGTGTCCTCTTTTGCCCCTGTCTAGCACCATTTTTATTGTTTATGGTTTTATTGGAGGATTAAAATGTATTTAAATAAAGTTATAGAAAAGACCCCTTTTAAGAGATCCATCGACGACCTTGACCTCTTCGACCTTCCGATGGTCGGGGTGTTCAAGGACAAAAGGTTCGCGGCATACACACTATCCACTCTTGCCGGGATAGAAGTAGACGACCTTGACGAAATGGATGTGGCGGTTGAGGACTTCCTGTCAAACGCAGAAGAAGGCAGGAGGGACATGAGGATGGATGCGAGGATCAACATCAGGAAAGGAGAGGAACGGGCGAACATCGAGATACAGAGGGTGAAGAAGGAGGACGAGGTTGCCAGGGCCCTCAATTATGCAGGAGGGCTCATAACTGACTTCCCCAAGGGGTTGAAGAAGACACCTGAAACAAAGAACACCATAATATTCATCTGCAACTTCCCCCCCTTCGAAGGAACCCCGTACGCCGGAGAGACCAGAATGAGGTACATGCTACGAAGCGTCGACGACGAAACGAAGTTCCATACGCTAAATGACAGACCATATCCATTTGATGGCCTGACCATTATCATCTATAATGGAGCACAGGATTGGGAGAAGAATCCGCCC
>CAMEXG010000072.1 GCA_945947045.1 uncultured Spirochaetales bacterium
TGGGATGTCCACATACATTAACACCAAGTCTTCTGCACTGCTTAAATCTAGGAGTAAAATTTCTTCCCATGATTTATACCCTCCAGTTAGAATTTTAGGTTTTGCCGGAAACCGACTCATACAATCTAACCCAAAGAGGAGGAAAGTGTCAATTTATCCATATAGTTATATGCGATAAAATATTCTTATCTAAGCTTTTATAATAGTTTTTTTCTTTACTTCATAAGACATTCTTGGAGATGGCGGCTTCTTGCAAAAAAGACGACATAACACTATCTATGCCACTGAATATCTTTGTTTTATCTACAAGGTGTAAGTTTAAAGAGTCTCTTTCTTGTACTCTTCTCTCTTCTTTAGGAAATCTTCTACTGTCATATTTACTGACACTGCGGCTTCATCAATGGTTATTCTTCCAGCATTCAAGAACTCAATTATGGCCTCAAGACGTCCTTCTTCTCTGCCTTCTTCTCTACCAGCTTCTTTTATTGCATCACCTAAATTACACACCTTCGTCACCTCTCTTTCTATTTCCTCGGTCATCGCTATTCTATAAATACCGCTCAGTATCTCCATCCTTCTCTCCAAAGGCATTGTCGAGGAGAGCAGAGCTGAGAGTAGTCCTGTTATGGAATCTTCGCTATATTCCGAATCTTTTCCAAGCTTTATGACCACCACCTCCATTTTATCGTAATCGGCTTCGTTTATAAAGCTTTTTTCCAGTACGTCTTCCTTTGTCATCCTATATCGCGTTATGCTGCTCTTCTCCCTTTTGTCTTCGATGTTTGGGCTTATCCATATGGAGTACACCTTCTGTATCTTCTGGTAGTCGGAATTTGTAAAGACAGTCCCATACTCTATGAAATCATTCGGGCGCAGTAGTATAGGCCTCTTGTAACAAGGGAATACTTTTCTTTGTCCTCGTTCTGTATCTCTATGTTTATAAATATGAATACGTCACTCTTTCCCCCTGGGATGTTGGCCCTTAGCCTGATGTCATAATAGACAGTCCCTTCACTAGTTGACTTTGACTCGGAGTTCAAGAGCGTAACTCTTTCGTTTCCTCCGAGTGTTTCAGACCTGTCAGGCTCGTCCTGGTGTACCGCCTCCTCTGAAACGGAGACTTCGCTTATACAGTTTGACGCTATAAATGAAACGTCATAGTCGGCGAACTCCTTCGTGTTAAGCTTCAGTATCCAGGCCACAACGTCCTTGAACGACATCAGCTTCTTGGATGCCGCGTCATAGTGCGGGCTGTCACCGAAAGCCTCCATGCTTCGTGCAATGGCTGTGCTTTGCATTGATTCCTCCTTTTGGTTCTTTAGAAGAATTGCTTCTTCACTATATAGAACGCAAAAATCCTGAAAACTGTCGTGTTTTTGGATCTAGGAGGCAGAACTATCCCTCAAAAGATAACACTTTTGTGATAAGTGCTACCACTTTAGGTAATACATATAATTTGACTTAATCTGAATAGATAACACTGATAAGAAGTATTTGATAGACATCCAGCAGATTGAGTTTTTTCTGACATAGTTAGAAATCTGGAGTACACTTTTCACATGAAAAAAAGTATTTGGCCTTCAATCATCACAATAGGACTAGCAGGGCAGATTGCCTGGACAGTTGAGAATATGTATTTCAACGTGTTTCTTTATAACACGATCTCCCAGGATTCTGGATATATAGCAACCATGGTGGCTCTCTCCGCTATAACTGCCACATTCACTACTCTGTTCATGGGTACTGTCTCAGATAGGATTGGAAAAAGAAAGCCATTTATGACATGGGGATATGTAATATGGGCTCTGACAGTAGCAGCCTTTGCCTTTGTATCTCCTACATCTTTGAAAAGCGTAGGAGTGGCGGCAACCATGATTGTTGTCCTCGACTGCGTCATGACATTCTTCGGCTCGACATCTAATGATGCAGTATTCAATGCATATGTGACAGAAAGCGTTGAAAATGAGAGAAGGACAAAAGTCGAGAGCGTCATTCAGATAATGCCAATGGCGGCAATGCTGATAGTCTTTGGCGTGTTGGATGGTTTTACACAGAAGGGAGAATGGAGAACATTCTTCCTAATCACTGCCATTATTATGCTTATAGCAGGCACTCTCTCATTCTTCTTTATTAAGGAAGAGAAGAGAGAAGGAAAAAGAGATGAGAAGTTCTTATCGAACCTAATATATGGTTTTCTTCCATCAACAGTCAAAGATAACAAAAGGCTCTATATCTCTCTTCTTGCCTTCGGCATTAATGCAATAGGTATGCAAGTCTTCTACCCTTACCTTATTATATATATCCAAAACTATCTTGGCTTCGATAACTATGTAATACTATTGGGTACTGTGCTTATCGTCTCTTCTATTGTTTGTGTTGTATTGGGGAAAATAGTAGACAAAGCGGGAAGAGTAAAAAGCTCATTTCCTTCTGTCATCATTATGGCTGTCGGTATGCTGATGATGTTCTTCTCCCGTAGTTTTATTATTACAACCATCTCAGGCGTCGTTATGATGACTGGATATCTAATCTCCACATCTGTCCTCTCATCTCTTGTAAGAGATTACACACCAAAAGGAAAGGAGGGGGAGATACAAGGGGTAAGAATGATATTTCAAGTTATGATTCCCATGATCATAGGGCCATTCTTGGGCTCATCAATTATAAAAGGATCAAATCTTACATATATTGAACTTGGTGTAGTAAAGAGTGTTCCTACTCCAAATGTATTTCTTTTGGCATCAGTCATTACACTCTTCTCCCTTCTTCCACTTATAGTCTTAAAAAGAAGCGAGGTGAAAAGATGATTCCATTTCCAGAGTACCCTCGCCCCCAGTTGGAAAGAAAAGAGAATTGGGTAGTCCTCAACGGTCTTTGGGACTTAAAAGTGCTGTCAAAAGAAAACAGAGTAATAAAAGAAGGAAAGATTCTCGTCCCCTTCAGCCCTGAATCTGAGAGGAGCGGGTTTGATCATATTACCGGACCTGATGAGACTCTAATCTACTCGACCCATATCTCGCTCCCATTTTCTTTTGACAAGGAAAAGGAAAGGATATTCCTTCACTTTGGTGCCGTCGACTATGAAGCGAAAGTATACATAGATGGAAGAGAAGTGGCAGAGCATAGAGGTGGATATCTTCCCTTCTCTATGGAAATAGATAAACCTATATTTGATCTTGAAGTAAGAGTCACTGATCCTTCTGATACAAAAGAGCAGGAAAGAGGAAAGCAGAAAATAAAACGAGGAGGCATTTGGTATACTCCACAAAGCGGCATATGGCAGAGTGTATGGGCGGAGAAGACTCCTAAAGATTATATAAAGGGCATAAAGATTACTCCTGACTTAAGTGGATTCTCCGTCATCGTCGATAAAGAAGGAAAGGGGGATTGCACTCTCACCCTCAGCGATAAAACATACACCCTCAAAGAAGGAAAAGAAACGAGGATAGATATAAACTCTCCCTCCTTATGGAGTCCCGAGGATCCTCATCTTTACTATTTCTCCATAACCTTTTCCTCCGATACAGTCTATTCTTATGTAGGACTAAGAACCTTTGGTGTGGGAGAAGACGAAAAGGGCATAAAGAGGCTCCTTCTGAATGGCAAGCCATATTTCCATCATGGACTCTTGGACCAAGGATATTGGGATGGAGGCTTATACACTCCACTAACAGACGAAAGCATGGTGGAGGATATAAAACTAATAAAAAGCATGGGTTTCAACACTCTGCGCAAACATATAAAAGTCGAGCCGTTAAGATGGTATTGGCACTGTGACAGGCTTGGAGTATTAGTTTGGCAGGATATGGTAAGCGGAGGAGGAAAGTATCTATTTGGTGTAATCTCCGCCCCGCTTATCTTAGGTTCCCACTTGAAGGACAACCACTATCTTCTCCTCAGACGAAAAGACAAAGAAATGAGAGATGAATTTGAGAAGAACCTTTTTCAAATGATCGCTCATCTCTATAACGTCACATCCATCGCCATGTGGGTTCCTTTTAATGAAGCCTGGGGACAATTCGACAGTGTAAGAATCGGAAGGAAGGTGGAAGAGACAGATAAGACACGAACAGTAGATTATGCATCCGGGTGGCTTGATCAAGGTGAAGGAAACTTTAAGAGCCTCCATGTGTATTTCCGTCCATATAAGTATAAACCGGATAAAAAGAAACGTTGTGTAATCCTGACGGAGTTCGGTGGATATGGAAGGGAGATAAAGGGGCATAGATATGGTGACGACACCTTCCAATATAAAGGCTTCAATAGCGAGAAAGAGCTGACGGATGCAGTTATCAAGATGTATAGACGAGACATAATCCCAGCTAAGAAACTGGGGCTTGCTGCAGCTATATATACTCAGCTATCGGATGTGGAAGATGAACTTAATGGTCTTATTACCTATGACAGGAAAGTTATAAAGATGGATAAGGAAAGAATACTGGAGATGTCCAGGGAGCTGTTGGAGGAATAAGAAGCTATGACAATGAAGACTGGATAATACTCTAGGTATTCGTTGTCATGACATCAGAGTAAGTAATCTTTAGTGTTTTCCAGAGAAGAAATAAATAAATCAGAATCCAGGGAGTATGTATTGGAATCTGCTTTCAACGATACTTCTATGCTACTAGATTCCATCAAGGAAAGAGTGGAAGAAAGAGAAAGTACTGACGTTATTCTTATTTCAATTTCATCTTTTCCCCTTCCCTCCACAAATAAGAGTTCATTATTCTCTGTTTCAAATGAACCTTTGTCTGTTGAGAAGAATAGAGAAAGAGAATCTACATCCTTGATAGTACCTTTCGGAGCGAGGAGAGAATAATTGAGGGTAGCGTCCCCGATGATCTTTGATTTCTCAGTGGGAATCGTCATATCCATGACGACAGGAATCTCCCCTTTCAGTTTTACAGGTCTGAGAAATACTCTGATTCCATCCCTTGATACAAATGAATACGCCCTCTCTGTTGTAGAACAGGAAGAGAGAATCAGAAGAAATGACAATAGAATCAGAAAAATCTTCTTCATAATTATCCTCAGCATGAAAGAGGCCTCCGAACGGAGGCTCTTTCATCTTCCTTTAAATCATTCTCCAGTAACGACTGTGGTGACATTAGTCCAAAGGAAATAACATGTAACCTTCTGGTCAACTGTGGAGATATTAGTAATATTTCCCTTCTTTGCAGCCTTCTGGATACCAGCGTCTGCTCCAAACATCGGAATACAGTTAAACAGATACATACCTGTAGATTCACCAACTTTCGTTCCAACAGGATTTGAAGTTGCGTTCACCGGAAGGGTTGTAGAACAACCGACCAGAGCCAGCAATGCAATAACCAATGTGATAGCAATAATCTTTTTCATTCTTTGCCTCCTGGTGAAAGTTTAATACCATTTACAAAAAAGTGTTCAACTATTTTTCAAAACCTAAACATTTTTACTTACACATTAAATTTAAAGAACATAATGTCGCCGTCTTGGACAATGTATTCTTTTCCTTCAAGCCTCATCTTTCCGTTTTCTTTTACTTTGGCTTCGCTTCCATAGGTGACAAGATCATCGTAGTTATAGACTTCAGCCTTAATAAAGCCCTTTTCAAAGTCGGTGTGGATGATTCCTGCACACTGAGGAGCCTTGCTTCCTTCTTTGAAAGTCCAGGCTCTGTCTTCATCTTTTCCGGCTGTGAAGAATGTTCTGAGACCAAGAGCATGGTAAGCGGCTCTGACCAGATGGTTCAGACCACTTTCCTCTAATCCTACAGCATCCAAGAATTCTTTCTTCTCTTCTTCTGTATCCAAGGCGGCAATCTCACTTTCGATTTTTCCACAGATGACCACTACAGGAGAATCATTATCTTTCTTGGCGACTTCCCTGACCCTTTTTACATACTCATTGTCTTCACCGATGCTGTCTTCATCTACGTTACATACATAGATGACCGGTTTCATGGTAATAAGATGAAGGTCATATAACAAAGCTCTCTCTTCTTCATCAAAGCCCAGAGTTCTTGCCGGGATCCCCTCTTCCAAGGCAGACAGGAGCTTTTCATAAAGAGGAAGGACCTTTTCATTCTCCTTCTGCTGCTCTTTGCTTATTCTTCCCAGTTTAGATTGCTTCTGATAGCGTTTATCTACAGTTTCATAGTCAGAAAGGGCCAATTCGATATTGATGGTCTCGATATCACCTTCAGGGTCAATTTTATTATTGACGTGGATAATATCTGCATTGTCGAAGCATCTGACGACATGGGCGATTACTCCGACTTCCTTTATGGCGCCGAGAAATCTATTACCAAGGCCTTCCCCCTGGCTTGCACCTTTTACAAGCCCCGCAATATCTACAAACTCAACAGTTGCAGGAACCACTTTTGCAGGTGGAATAAGCTCTACGATCTTATCAAGCCTCTTGTCAGGGACGTTGACGATACCCACATTGGGATCGATTGTACAGAATGGATAGTTAGCCGCTTCAGCCGGGGCTGATGTGACGGCTGAGAATATTGTGGACTTTCCTACGTTTGGAAGTCCTACTATGCCACAGTTAAGACTCATTTTCCTTTTTCCTTACCCCTAGAGTATGCATCAATTCCATTTCTTCTTCCACCCTGTCAGATTCAAAACACGGCCTTATTCTGCTATGATGCTCATATGGCAGGTGAACGTATTGCACTTATTACTACAAGAAGTGTAGGAGAAAACGAGAGAGACGTATTTTTAAGAGAGAGTGAGATAAGGAGCCTTATCTCCACTTTAGGTTTGAATATTGTCTGTCATCAGAGTTTTACTCTTAAAAAAGAGAATAGCGTTACATTCCTGGGAAAGGGACAAGTACAGGAAGCTGTAGAATGGGCCAGGGCCTTCGATGCCGAGGAAGTTATAATAGACGCATTTCTTTCTCCCAGAGAAGAGATGAATCTTGAATCAGCTTTCTCCCTTCCCATTTCAGACAGGGAAGCCGTTATAGAGGCCATATTCTATCAGAACGCCCATTCCAGGGAGGCAAGACTTCAAATTGAGAAAGCCCGTGCCCTATATGAAAAGCCAAGGCTTGTTTTCAGGGAAGCTAATCTTTCCCAACAGAGAGGCGGAGTGAGAGGCGCCAAAGGAGAGGGGGAAAAGGCTCTGGAATTGGAGAGGCGAACTATTGAAGAGAGAATAAAAGCACTGGATAGGGAATTGGAGACGCTGAAGAAGAATAGAAGTATACAAAGGCAAAAGAGGGAGAAGACAGGAATCTTTTCCTTTGCTTTGACAGGATATACAAATGCAGGAAAGTCTACTCTTCTTAATCGCCTTACAAAGTCTGAAGTCCTTGCAGAAGATAAACTTTTCGCCACCCTCGACACCACTACAAGAGCCCTCACTCTTCCATCAAGAGAGAAAGTATTGGTGTCAGACACAGTCGGCTTCATTCAAAACCTACCCCACTCCTTAATCGAGGCCTTCTCTTCGACTCTTGAAGAAGCATTGAACTCAGATGCAATTATTATTGTAGCAGACGCTTCACACCCAGACTCCGTCAAGTGCTTTAACACCACAATAGAGACTCTTTCGACCCTGGGGGCAAGAGACAAAGTAAAACTGGTGGTGATTAATAAAGTAGACTCTATTTATGACGACATTTCATATAGTTACCTGAAGAGCCAAGGCATAGAGACAGTCGAAACAAGCATGAAGACAGGAGAAGGAATCCAAAATCTCCTATCTGCCATGGAGAGGATAACAGACGAAGTATTTGAAACAATCTCTCTTCGTATTCCTTACTCATCGCCTATTCTTTCCGAGTTATCGAAAAAGGAAGAGATAGTGGATGTAAAGTACGAAGACTACTCGATAATAGTGAAGGCGAGAGTGAGAAAAACAGAGAAAAAACGATACGAAGAGTTAATAGAAGACAATTAAAGGGCCCAAAACAGGGCCCTCTATATGAGTAATTGTTCTATCTTAGAAGTTGTAGAGACCGCCGAGAACACCATAGCCAGTTACACCAGCCTTAACTGATTCGCCGAAATCGATCTTAGCACCGAGACCAACCTTCAAGAATACTGTTACAGGAACCTTTGGGAATGTGTATTCTGCACCGACACCCCAGAGGAAACCGAGGCCAACACCGTCTTTAATGATGAGCTTGGCAAGAGGACCTGTTGTGAAAGAAATGTACTGAGGAGCCTTGAGGGAACCGGAGACAACATTCCAATCATAGAAATTGTAGAAAGCACCACAATCAACAGCGAAAGAATTGCCGTTAAGGAAGTCGAGGGAGAGATCGCCCTGAAGGTCGAACTTACCCATGCCATACTTTGCGACGACAGACAAATCAGTACCGACGCCAGCACCGATAGAAAACTGTCCTTTCTTAGATGTTCCGTTTGTGTACTGAGCTGCGAAAAGACCTGTAAGAGCCAAAGCAACTACCAAAACAATTGCAACAAACTTTTTATTCATTTTTTCTCCTTTAGGATCAGTTCCACAGGGGGAAGATCCTACACTGAATTAGGATAACAGAAAAAAAGATTTTGTTAATTATGTTACGGTAAAAAATCACAAAATCGTTCATTTTTATTTGCTATGCTTCTTTTGCGCCGATTAATCGATATTGGTAATCGATAGTTTTTCTTATTTCGTCTATAATGGCGGCGGAGGATACAATGGCCACCCTTTACTGTCTTACAAATGATGAAATAAAAGAATACCTTGGTCTAGAAAAAGATTTCCAGGCAAAGATCGTCTACTCTTTTTTAACAAAGGGAGTAACAGACTTTTCTCTTATGACAAGCCTTCCAAAAACAATAAGAGAGAGAATAACAAAAGACCACCCTTCCGCTCTTTCATCAAAAATAATCAGACGCTCTTCTTCAGATTCAGCTCTTAAGCTGGCAATAGAGTTGGAGGACGGGGCTGTCATCGAGTGTGTAAGGCTTTCAGATGGAAATGGCCGTTATACCGCATGTCTCTCCAGTCAGGTGGGGTGTGCCATGGGATGCGCCTTCTGCAAGACAGGCACCATGGGGCTAGTTAGAAATGTTAAGGCGGGAGAAATAGTCGAAGAGCTGATTCACCTTGAAAAAGAAGGCTGCCACATTACCCACATCGTATTTATGGGTATGGGAGAGCCCTTTGCCAATTTCCAAGAAGTAATGAAGGCCATTACATACATTCACAGGGAAGACGGTATAAACATCTCATACAGAAGGATAACAATATCCACCTGTGGACTAGTTCCTGGAATAAAGCGACTCTCTGAGCTTCATATTCCTGTGCGCCTGGCTGTATCGCTGGTAGCCGCTGACGATGATGTAAGAAGTTCACTTATGAAGGTGAACACAAGATTCCCTCTTTCTGAACTGAAGAAGGCCCTTGTTACTTTTCAGCATAGAAACGAAAAACGTATAACTCTCGAGTACTGTATGTTGGGAGGAATCAACACAACAGAGAAAGCTGCAAAATCTCTTCAGAAGTTTACAAAAGGCTTGGAAGTCCTCGTCAACCTTATTCCTTGGAATCCAATCGACACCCTTCCTTTCTCTTCACCTACAGAAGCGGAAGTAAGGAAGTTTACCTCTACTCTCAAATCTCTTGGAATAAACTACAGTATCAGGAGAGAGAAAGGAAGAAGTGCAGATGCCGCCTGTGGTCAGTTGGCCTCTGAAACGATGAAAAGTAACCTTCAAGAGGAATAATAAGGGGAAAACTATTTGATTTGTAACCTATAAGGTTAACTGTTATAACTTTTTGTCGCTTAAAAAGTTAACAGACAAAATACTTTTACATATCTATACTTTTC
>CAMEXG010000073.1 GCA_945947045.1 uncultured Spirochaetales bacterium
AAATAATATCCCCCGCACAGTATCTGGATGTGGACAGCGCCGGAAGAATCAACATACCCCAGTCTCAAAGAGAGAGTGTAGGGATCAGCAATAAAAGCGAATGCCTATTGATGGGAACTGGATATGCTGTTGAAATCTGGAACCCTGAAGTATTTGCAAAAGAAGATGAAGACTGCACCGAGTCTGTTTCAGACTTGGCTCAGAAAATATATGAAGAGGAGAAGAACTGATGGAGTTCCTTCATTATCCTGTAATGCATCAAGAAGTTTTGGATAATCTCACCATTCCTAGTGATAGGGATGCTGTGATGATTGACTGCACCACAGGTGAAGGTGGCCACACAAAGCTCTTCCTGGATACATATCCTAATTTGAAAGTAATTGGAATTGATAGAGATAGAGAGATCCAAAAGAAGGCAATCGAGAGATTCAAGGATTATGGAGATAGATTCACTCCTGTAAACTCTTGGTTCAACGATTTTCTTTCCCAAAGGGAGAGTGAGAGTGCAGATGCAATTCTTTTCGATCTCGGTATTTCTATTTTCCACTATGAAGAGTCTATGAGAGGCTTCTCTTTCAGAAAAGAAGAAAAGCTTGATATGAGACTTGACGCTAATCAGAGCCTTAGTGCGGAGACCATAGTAAACGAGTATCCGGAAGAAGCCTTAAGCGACGTCATCTACAAGTATGGAGAGGAAAGATATTCAAGAAGAATAGCAAGGACTATCGTCGAGAAGAGAAGAGAGAAGAGGATCGAGACATCAAAAGAGCTTGCAGAGATTATTTATTATTGTGTCCCTCGTGAATATAGATATGGCCGCATTCATCCAGCAACAAGGACATTTCAGGCTTTGAGAATCGAAGTGAACAAGGAACTTGATAGAATCAGCCCGGCTCTCGAGGATGCCTTGAGAATTCTCAATAAGGGTGGAAGAGTCGCTGTAATAACTTTCCATTCTTTGGAAGACAGAATTGTTAAGTGGTATTTCAAAGACAGATACGAAAAATATGGGGACATATCGATTTTGACAAAGAAGCCCATAGTTCCAACAGATAAAGAGTGTGATGATAATCCACCTTCAAGATCAGCAAAACTACGCATAGTGGAGAAAAAATAATATGAAGTACAGGGAAAATGTCAGACATGAACTAGATCGTAGAGCCAAGGTCATCATAATCATTGGAATCGTATTGAGCTTTCTTGTTATAATGGTACCTCTTTGGCAGAAAGGTTCTGCAGCCACCATAAACATGAAGACTATGAGGGCTGAAGAGAAACTGGATATCCTGGAGAAGGAAGAAAGAGTACTTCTTTCATCTCTAAGCACAGTTGAAGACAACACAATCCGTGAAGAAGTCGCCCTTGCAATGGCAGACTTTTAGTTCAACAGGGAGACAAATTCTCCCTCTTTATCTAAACTTAAGACATGAAAGAGCAGAGCATTAGTTTTTATGACGACTATGTAGACGATGAATATGTAGTGAAAGAAGGGGAGGGCTTCTTCTCTCCTTTCACTTTTTTATGCTCTGTTTTGGTTTTGTTCCTCTTTGGTTTTATTGCTCTTTTGTCTGCTACAATGGACAAAGCCATTATGGAGGGTGTTCCTTTTTACAGTTATTTGGGAAAAGAGTTGTTGGGTGCCGTCCTGGGTCTTGGCTTAGGGGGGCTTACATACTTGGTCCCGGAAAATATCCTCAGTAAGATACACTTCATCACTTTCCCTATTTCTGTTCTTTTGTTGTCTCTCTCAAAGTTTATTCCGGGATTAAGTTTTCTTTCTTTTTCCGGTGGTGTGTTTTCATTACTGACTCTTGTCTATTTTATTTCCTGGAGCGTGCCCTTTGTAATGGAAAAGGAAAGAAAGGGGTTCCCTCTTCTTGCCTTAATTCCATTTTCTATTTTTTATCTTGCATTTATCGGTTATGCCGCCGGACTTGGCTGGTATGTGGTGGGCATTATAATAATACTGGCTTCTGCATCCCAGTTTGAGGCAGGAAAGGGGTATCTCTTTTTCTTCGTTTTGACAGGGCTTGTTCTTCTTTTCATCCTCTCTGTAATTCCTTCTGTTTTTAAAACCATTTCATTCTCAATTTTACCTGTCAATGACACCTCTCTATATAACAAGGATCTGTTGGTGTCTCGAATGGCTATAAGGGACGGAGGCATGTCAGGCTCTGGACTGGGACAGGGATTATATAAGCTTGGGGCTTTGGAGACACCTCACATAGAGTTTATTTTCTCTACTATATTTGAAGAGACAGGTCTTTTGGGACTCGGTATCATCCTTTTCCCTTCAATTATCATCCTTATTGTCGGCATAAGAACAGCCAATAGAGCCAGAATAAAAAAAGAGTTTTCAGTCTCTTCTATAGTCATCGGGGGAACAACACTGATAGTATTCTCAATACTATTTAATATTCTCCGCGTCATGGGCTTGAATCCCTTTGGAGGCTTAAGTCTGCCTTTCTTCTCTTATGACCCCATAGGCGAAGGTGTATTTGTGTTTTTGAGTGTAGGTTTATATAGGCTAATATATAAAGAGGGAAGACAGAAAGATGACAAAGAGTAGAAAAATCTTTTATTTGTCTTTTTCCCTTCTGTCCATCCTTTTTCTTATTCTCTCAGCTTCCATAGTAGGTCGTTTTACTATTTCTGGGGTAGAAGTGAGAGATATACCTGAAACATGGAGCGTCATGTCCCTTATCCTCAAAGAAAAGGGGAGGAACATATTTTCTGTCAATAAAAGAGGAATAAAGAAAGAGATAGAGGACCTTGTATATATAGAAAAAGCAGAGGTAAGTGTAAAAAACAACATTATGACTGTCACCGGCATTACACCTAATAACGGAGTGTTGCTATACGATGGGACAAGAACAGCTTTTGTTTCAGAGGGAAAAAAGGGAGAAGTTGACAGCAACGATTACTGTGCTTTAAAAAGTGGATTTCTGACTATTAAAGTCACTCCCATATTCTATGATGTAATATTAGGCTCAGATGATGAAAAATATACATCTTTAATGATGACTCTCTCTCAAGCTTTTGAATCTTCTGGCTTGATAACAAATGCCGAATATGACAATAATAAACCTAGTATATTTTCAGGTACATTGACTCTTTACCTAGATAATATAGAAGCGGTTCTATATATAAAGGATCTAAGAAAAGTCGATAGACTTGAAGAGTGTCTCGGAATAATAAAAGAGGAGTATATTTCCTCTAAAGATAGAATGTCGGAGAGGGCGAAGGAATATGTACTTGACGACTCTCTTAAGGTTGTAAAGAGGTAAGGCTGTGGCTGCAGACAAAACGATAGTAGGATTGGATATAGGTACAAGTTCCACAAGAGTCGCCGTCGGTTCTGTCTCCAGAGATGGACAGCTGGTGATAGAGAGTGTTGTCGAACGCCCAAGCGAAGGTGTAAAGAACGGCTCTATTGTCAACATTGAACAGACAATGAAGACGATAGGAAGTGTAATAGGTGAGGCTGAGGTCCAGGCCGGTACAGAGATTTCATCTGTCATCATCGGTATCGGAGGAGATCAGATCAAAGGTATCAAGAGTAATGGAGTTGTAGGCATAAACTCAAAAGACCAGGAGATTACAAAAGATGATATCAGACGATCTATAGATGTGGCCAGAAATATTCAGCTTCCCCAGAATACCGAGATTCTTCATTCTCTTGTCCAGGACTTCTATGTGGATTCACGTTCTGGCATCAAGGACCCTGTGGATATGCTTGGCCATAGATTGGATACAAAGATCCTCCTTGTCTTAGGTTCTTCTCCCATAATCCAGAACCAGAAGAAATGTGTACATAAGACTGGTCTTCAGGTTCAGAAAGTCGTATTCCAGACTCTTGCCGATGCGGAAGTGGTGCTTTCTCCTGAAGAGAAGGATATGGGTGCCATAGTAATAAACATCGGATCCGGATCCACCAACTATATAGCGTATGCAGGAGGAGCTCCTGTACATGTGGGTGGTATTAATCGTGGAAGTGACCTTGTCACTTCAGATATTGCATACCTTTTTCAGCTCCCGAAGGCTGCCGCCGAATCATTAAAGCTTACAGATGGTTCCTGCTACAGTCCGGGTATCGATAGTTCCGATATGATGGTCACACCTGCTTTAGGAGGTAAGCCGGCCATCAGAATGCCAAGAAAAGAGTTTGCAAAAGTAATAGAAGCAAGAATGGCTGAGATCTTGTTGATGATTCAACAGGATTTACAAGATAACCAGATTCAAGGCCCCTTCGGTGCAGGAATTGTTCTTGTAGGTGGTGGAGCATTAATGGGAGGAGTCACTGAGCTGGCGGCAGAAATATTCCGTCTTCCTTCCCGTATCGGATTCCCTGAGGCTATAAGCGGATTGGATCGCACTTATATCGATCCAAAATACTCTACAGTCTTGGGTCTGTTTAAGAGTGAAGCCAAAAGATATCGCGATAACAACGATATTTCTGGCGTCAAAGAAAAGAAAGGCTTCGGATCTAAGGTCAAGAGCCTCTTTGGTAAGTTATTTTAAGGAGCTGAGATGAGCTTTAATTTATTTGATATTGAAGACACTACCACAGGAGAACAGGCTACACCTACAATAATCAAAGTTGTCGGAGTAGGTGGAGGCGGTGGCAACGCTGTCAACAGAATGATTGCCAACGGTCTGAAGAAAGTATCTTTTGTTGCTCTGAATACTGATGTTCAGGCACTGCAGCGCTCCAATGCCCAAACAAGAATTGCCATTGGCAAGGAGCTTACCGGAGGTCTTGGTGCCGGTGGTCAGCCTGAAATCGGTGAGAAGGCTGCACAGGAAAGCAAAGAAGAGATCAAGAAAGAACTTGAAAACGCAGATATGGTCTTTATTACGGCAGGTATGGGCGGTGGAACTGGAACCGGCGCTGCTGCTGTAGTCGCTGAAATTGCAAAGAGCTGTAATGCCTTGACTGTTGCAGTAGTCACGACTCCGTTTACATTCGAAGGTAAGAAGAAATTAAGCCTTGCAGAGCAGGGGATTGAGAAACTACGTAAGAGTGTAGATACTCTGATCATCATTCCTAACCAGCACTTATTAAACGTTGTAGAGCAGAACACCCCTATTAAGAAGGCTTTCCTTCTTGCTGACTCCGCTTTGTTACAGGCTGTACAGGGTATCTCGGACCTTATTACTGAACCAGGTGAAATCAACATCGACTTTGCAGACGTGAAGACAGTAATGAAAGGTAAGGGTGACGCACTTATCGGACTGGGATTCGGTGAAGGCACAAACAGAGCTGTTGAAGCAGCAAAGCAGTCTATCAACAACCCTCTCTTGGAGAACGCATCCATAGAAGGGGCAAAGGCTGTTCTTGTCAACATTGCCGGTGGCGATAACCTTACTCTCCAGGAGTATCAGGATGTAGTGGAGCTTATAACTGCAAATGTAGACGAAGAAGCTTTGATCACAGCCGGTCAGTCTTACAACCCTGCATTGGGAGAGAGAATCAGAGTCACTGTGGTGGCCACAGGCTTCGAACATCGCTCCGTAAGCACAGGGGCCAACGCTGCAGAAATCTTCGGAACAAAGAATGGAAAACCAGACGAAGAAAACACGGATGTCCCTCAGTTTACAAAGCGCCATGAAGAGGCTCCTTTGAAGAAAGAGAACAGCTACGAAAGAGAGAAAGATGGCGCCAAGGATTCAGGTGTGATCAACATCAATCGTTGGACAGACCTAAAGAACCAGCTTAATCTCAGAAGCAGCAACTCTACCGATTACACCACTCCTTCTATATTGAGAATGAAGAACGATGACGAGTAATGAGTATGAAATCAGTAGTGTAGACAGGGAGCTCATCAGATCTTTCGGTGACACTATTAGTTATTCCTTCCGCCTCTCGGAGAAAACCCGGGAGGTTTATTGTAGGGAGGCAGCTCTATTTCTCACTTTCCTTAATAAGAACTCTATCAGACTAGAAGATGTCGAAGCTAATCTTATTGAGAAGTATTTAATCGAAAGAGAAGATGAAAACGGAATACAGACAAGGACTGCCGGTAAAGTATTGTCTTCTCTTCGTACTTTCTTTAAGTTTCTCAAAATTGAAAAAATAGTCGAATCAAATCCTGCGAAGCTTGTAGAGAAACCCAAAGATCCTATATTACTCCCAAAGACTATTAGCGAAGATGAGATAGAGGATCTATTAAATCAGTTTGAGTCTGATTTACTCGGGCGCCGTGATTATGCTCTTTTTGAGCTGATATACTCATCCGGGATGCGAATAAGCGAGGCTGTGTCTCTAAATGTGAACTCCTGGAGACGGGAAGAGAAGGCAATAAACGTAATAGGAAAAAGAAACAAAGAGAGAATAGTCTTTGTGGGGGATATAGCATTTGACGCTGTAGAGGAGTATTTAAGGAATGTAAGGCCAAAGCTGCTCTCAAAGAAGAATCAGAAAGAACAGGCTCTATTTCTTAATAGAAGAGGTGGCAGGCTTACCCGCCAGGCGGCTCACTTAAGATTCCAGGAGTGTACATCCTCTTTAGGTTTGGATGCCACCATCCACACTCTCCGCCACTCTTTTGCATCCCATATGATAAAAAACGGTGCAGATATAAGAAGCGTGCAGGAGATGCTTGGCCATAGCGATATAAAGACGACTCAAATCTATACCCAACTGGACACTTCTACACTTCTTGAGGCTTATGATAAGTTCTCGCCCTTTGATGATGACGATTAATATTGTTAAAAAATAGGGAAAACAGCGTTTAGATAGTATGAAGCGAAAAAAACTCGATATTGATTCCTTTTCATACTATGGGGCTGAAATAAGATACATTGGTGCTCTTCCTGGGGAAAAGACAGTCTTTCTCTCAGGTGGGAAGAGTATGGGGAGGGATGGGATCGTATCCATGTATCGGTCAAGCTTGGAAGCTGCGGCCAATGAATGGAGCGTCTCATATATTCCGGGACTTAAATACTCGGAGGCTGTAGAAAGAGGTTTGTATGAGAGGGACAAGGGCTCTCTCTTTGCTTTCGTTCCTATGGGAATAAAGTGCGCCTCTCTCTCCCTTATTTCTCGATGCCTCGTAACAGGTGGCGGTGTAATATCTACGGTGTCAGACGATTCCATCTTCTCTTTGGAGGCTTTGTCTTCATGTCGTAGCTTGGCTCACTCATTATCAAGGGCTACAATAATAGGAAACGAGAATCTCTCTTATATTCCTTATTCGATATTAAGTGCATTGGATGAAGGAAGAGACGTGGGAGTGTTGGAAAGTGCACTGAATGGAAGGGGAATAAGAAACCTTGTAAGGGAAGGGTGTCCCATAGTAAAAAGCTTCTCTGATTTTCTTAGAGCCCCCCGTTATATTTCTTTTCCTTCTTCAAAGGGGAAATATGGCATAATGGGTGAGAGATTTGGAATAATGGATATGGAAAGATATGAAAAATAAGGAATACATAGAAGAATTCTTGATCTATGAAAAAAAGATAAAGGCTCTCAGCGACAACACTGTCAAGGCCTATAACTATGATTTGGACATTCTAATATCTTTCTCAGGGGAAAGAGAAATAGATTTTCCTTCTTTTTCAAATGAAGATGCCAGAGAATTCATGCGTAAACTGGAGAAGGACGGCAGGGCTGAGAAGAGCAGGCTGAGAATCCTCACTTGCTGCCATACTTTCTTTACATACCTTGAGAAATCAGGGGAAGTGGATTTTAATCCCTTTGATTCTATCTCTCTAAGATTGGGAGGTAGGAGGCTCCCTTCTGTCTTGACAGTAGATGAAGTGAAAGAACTCTTGTCACTGCCTGTTGATGACTTCATCCAAGAAAGGGACCATATACTCTTTCTTTTTCTATATAACACCGGATGCAGAATAAGCGAAGCCTTAAGTGTAGACGTTGATGATATAGAATGGGGTGAGAGAAGAATAAAGATAATGGGAAAGGGTGGAAAGGAGAGATATGTATTTCTTTCTAAAAAAGCTCTTTCCGAAATAAAGGACCTATACTTACCCCGGAGGGAGGCATATTTAATCGAAAAAGGGAAAGTTGGAGAAAAAGCATTATTGATCGGAGATAGGGGAGGGAGGTTGCCGTTTTCCTCTTCTCATATTATCTTCGATGAATATAGGGAAAAACTTGGATGGCAGAAAGACTTCACTCCTCATACCTTGAGGCACTCTTTCGCCACTCATCTTATGGATAAGGGTGCCGACATAAGACTTGTCCAAGAACTACTTGGACATGAAAGTATTTCTACTACACAAATCTATACACACGTTTCCAGAGCTAAACTGAAGAAAGTGTATATGGATACGCACCCCCATGGTAAAGGAAATAAAGACAATGACAGGAACGACAATTGTAGCAGTTCGTAAAGGTGGAAAGGTTGCTATCGCAGGTGATGGCCAGGTTACACAGGGTGATACTGTAGTAAAGGGAAACGCCCACAAAGTAAGAAGACTCTATGATGATAAAGTCATCATAGGTTTTGCAGGCAGCACTGCAGACGCCTTTACATTATTTGAACTTTTTGAAGGCAAACTTAAGCAGTTCAACGGTGATTTGACCAGAGCCGCAGTAGAACTTGCGAAACAGTGGAGAATGGATAAGCAGCTTAGAAATCTTGAAGCGATGATGCTTGCTTCTGATGGAAACAAGATGTTTATGATCAGCGGAGTGGGTGATGTTCTTGAACCTGAAGGAGATGTACTTGCTATTGGAAGTGGTGGAAACTTCGCCCGTGCTGCAGCTACAGCCTATCTGGATGCAAACGTAGACTGGGATGCAGAGACAATAGCAAAGAAGAGTATCAGTATCGCCGCTGATATCTGTATATATACAAATCACTCTATAATTACTGAAGTCAAGGAAGGAAAGTAATGGAGCTTTTAAACGAGAGATCACTAGATAGTATGACTCCAAAAGAGATTGTGGCGTCTTTAGATAAATATGTAATCGGTCAGAATGATGCAAAGAGAACCATTGCAGTGGCCTTACGCAACAGAGTAAGAAGAAAGAAACTTCCAAAAGAGATAAGAGATGAAGTCTCTCCAAAGAATATTCTTATGATCGGCAGTACAGGCGTCGGTAAGACAGAGATTGCAAGAAGAATTGCAAAGCTTGCAGATGCTCCTTTTATCAAAGTCGAAGCTACGAAATACACAGAAGTCGGGTATGTAGGAAGGGACGTAGAATCTATGGTCAAGGACCTTATGGCTGCTTCTGTATCTATGGTGAAGGAAGAGATGGCTAAGGCCAGGGAAGGGGAAGTTGATGAGAACGTAGAATCAAGGCTTCTCGACCTCCTTCTTCCTTCTTTAAATGTCAAAGATGACGAGAACGCAAGAGAGACAAGAGAGAAGTTCAGAAAAATGCTTCGTGACGGAGTCTTCGACAACAAGGAAGTCGAGATGAACGTCAGCTCC
>CAMEXG010000074.1 GCA_945947045.1 uncultured Spirochaetales bacterium
AAGACAGAAACTCTCTCCTCCGACTTTATCGTGGGAACCGAAGATATAGACTCTATCTCCAAAAACATGGACTTCCGGGTCTGCTATACGCTTGTCTAACGGAAGAAGCGGATTCATATTTCCTCCTCAAACTCATATATTCCTGAATCCAGTACTACTTCTTTCCCCTTTGGAAGTTTTACATACGCTTTAGTATTGGAAGGAACGCTTATGCTATAAATAACTTTCCCCTCCTTCTTTTCCCATCCGCTTTCAACTCTTCCATATTCGCTATCATACTTTGCTTTGGCGAATCTGAAGTGTCCCCCCGGCTCTGGAGATATATCGAACTCGTTCTCACCCCTCATTCTTATTCCACACATAGAATCGAAGAGCCACTCAACCACAGCGCCCTTTGAGTAGTGGTTGAGGGATGCAATGCCACTTTGTGCACTTGTTCCTTCCCAACTTTCCCAAATAGTATTGGCACCGTTCTTTGTCATATATAGCCAGCCTGGCATCTCTTCGTTTTCTAGTAGCTTATATGAATACTCTGTGTTTATATCTGAAAGCACATATAGAATAAATGGTGTAGACAAGAATCCTGTTCCAAGTCTCCATCCATAGTCCTCCAAGGCTTTGATGAGCCTCTCTTTTGCATATTTCTCGTCCTTCTCATCCAAAAGATGCATATATAAGGGTCTAACCAGCTTTGCCTGTCTATTGGTATCTAGAGAGTGAGATGGAAGATGCACTAGTTCCCTATATGCCTCTTTACACCCGTCTCTATACTCTTTATAGAGAGGAATATCTTCCGTTTTACCAAGATATTCTGCAATCTGTAGCATATGGCTCATGATAAATGATGTATATGCAGTAGACTCTTCAGGGTGAGGAAGAACTACGTTAGTCCAATGATTAGGATATACATCTTTCGGCTCAGCCCACTCTCCATAGCTCTGACCATAGTTTACCAGGTATTTCTTTGCCTTACCTTTTAGCTTTACTCTATGTCTAAGCGGCGTAAACTTATGGCAGCGATTGATCATAAAGAGCGCATATTTCTTCATATTTGGGTAATACTTCTTTATTAGTGTATCGTCACCATACTTCTTCCACTGTCTATAAGGAATAAGGACACCGACATCAGACCAACCTACACTTCCATCCATACAAGACATGTAGAAATCTACACCACCATATGGAGCAATTTGAGGGAGTTTTCCATCCTTCTTCTGCCAGTCAAACACATCGGCCATATACTTCTTGCTGAAAGTATTATAGTCAAAGAGGTAGGATGCTGTGTTATAGAAGATCTGTGCGTCTCCTGTCCATCCATGGCGCTCACGAGTGGGGCAGTCTGTCGGGATATCAAGGCTGTTTCCCTTTGTAGACCATACTGTAGCCTCTACAAACTTATCCAAAAGTTCATTTGAGGACTCGAACCATCCAGTCCTCTCCAAGTCGGAGTAGACTGCAACAGCCTTTATTTCGTTCTCCTTCAGTTCAATATCACCCATGACTAATGCATACTGGAAACCAAAGACGCTGAAACTCATAGACCATTTGTTTCTACCCTTCTTCGCCTTATACTTGATTCTCTGAAGTGGTGTGGTCTTTTTTTTATTACTGCACTGAATATTTTTTAGTGTAAGATTTCCATCCTTATCCAATAGTTCACCACAAGTTATAACAAGTTCTTCTCCACCCTTTGCTGTAAAGTCCAACTCTATTATTCCAGCAATATTCTGCCCAAAGTCAAAGAGTGTGGCGCCTTTCTTAGTTGGAGTAAGCTCTTCCTTCTTTGTTACCTTTACGCTGTTGGAGGATATAGGACAGAGTGGATATTCAGTCTCTCTAGCTTTATTTGAATAAGAAGGAATGAGATTAGCGTCCACTACCTCTCCATCTTTGTTGTCAGCTTCCTTAATACTTCCATCATTGGACCATGACCAAGAAGAGTCTGAAACAAAGGTCTCCATCTCACCTTTCTCGTTTTCGACTTCTAGCTGCAGGATAAACTTAGTCTCGACTCCATACTGATCCTTCAGCCCCCAGGCACCACAGGAACCCCGGTACCATCCGTCAGCCACTTCAACAGTGATAGTGTTGTTTCCTTCTTTTAGAAATGACGCCACATCATATGTCTGGTAATAGACTCTCTTCCTATAGTCTGTGTGTCCTGGAGCCATATAAAAGTCGCTGACTTCACTTCCATTGATGTATGCTTTATATACACCGCAGGCTGTTGCATATAACCGGGCCTTCTTTATGCCGTTCTTTACATCGATTTCCTTTATAAAGTAATCAACTGCATGAGTTACATTTTTCTTACTCTTATAATCCCCCCTAATCCACTTTGCCTTCCAATCATCTTTTTTCAACAAACCCATTTCAAAAGATGAGAAATCGGACCACTCTCCCCACTCTTTATCGTCTCGGAGCGATACACGCCATCTGATTATGTCTCTAGAGTTAAGGGAGGGCCCGTCATAAGGGACATTCATTCTAGAGGTATCCTCCACATGACTCCAAATAAGATCTGAGTTATTGTAGCACTCTACTCTGTACCCTTTCTGAAAGCCTTCGCCTTCATCTAGCCATGACAGAAGAGGTGTTCTTTCATCGATTCCTAATGGAGAATATAAACGCTCGGTTCTTAACTTATAAGCTTTCATTTTTAATATCCTTCATCTCTAGCTTAGCTTTCACAAAGTTTCTATATGCGGCCCCTTCTTTCTTTTCTTTTTCCCAGAAAGCCTCTAGATCCTTCTGTTTCTTCATTTCTTTTTCCTTGATGGCTTTCTTCTTTTCAGCTGGGAGGAGATCGTATTTGGCTCTTACTTTTGCTTTCTTTACGCCTTCCTTGGCTTTTGCCTTCTTTTCGTTATTCAGCTGTTTTTCTCTCTCAGCCTTTTTCTTTGCTTCTTCACTCTTTATAAACAGGGTCTTCTTATCTTCATAGTTCCAGCCATTCTTGATGCACTTCTCTTGAAGCTCTTCCAGTTTTATTTCTCTTGTTCTAACCTCTTCCCTCTCCTTTTCTTCTCTTGCCACCGTTTCAGGATCCTTCCATACCTTTCCTTCTTTCTCAGCCTCTTCTTTTCTGATCCTGAAGATTTCTTCCTGCTTGAGTTCTATAGTCTTCTCGACATTCAAGAATCTGAGGAGGAATACAAGAAGTATTGCTGTAATTACTTCCATTCCAACAAAGGAGAATGTAATAGCGTTCAAAACACTCTGTGGCTGAGCAGCAGCAATAGTCTTACCCAAACTATCTATAGATGGAGCAATATAACCGGAATGGGCAAGCATCATGTTAAAGAGACCTGTACAGATTCCCACCAAAGCCACGGCAATGATGTTATAGATACTCATTGCTGTACCGTCACATCTTATACCGCTCTTCCATTCGATGTGGTCAAGTACATCTGCAAAGAGTGCCATAAATACATAGGAGCAAGGGAGGCCGCCGATATTCTTTATAAACTGCCCAATCAATACAACTGCCATGTTTCTAGGAGCGATGGAGCAGATTACGCCTCCAAGAGCATAGAGAACGAAGCCATACATAGTTGCATTTCTCTTTCCAATCTTCTTGGCAATAGGCCATACTGCAAATATTCCGATTCCCATTGGGATACCGCCGATTACACTAACAAGGGTCTGTGTAATACCATCGTTATAAGAACCGAGAACATAGTTGCAGTAATAGACAAGACCAAGGTTCTTGAATGTTGTACCGAATGTAAAGATAAGGAAGTATACAAATATGATCAAAGTATACTTATCAGTAAAGACGATCTTCAGCTGGGTCGAGAAAGGTATTTCTTTCTTCTCTTCACCAATCGTCTCTTCTGTAACTCTTTCCTTAGTAAAGTAATACTCCAGAAGTGTCAAAGGAAGGGCAAGAAGAGAGAGGATTGACATAAGTGAAATCCACTTAGATCTGTCTACTCCGATCATCGGCATTATTACCATTGGGAAAATCATGGCGACGAGAATGCCGGTAATCATTATGGTAGCAATCTGGTTAAATACACTGAGTCCTCCTCTTTCTTTTGTATTTCTTGTTGAAAGAGGAACCATAAGGTTATGAGACATGTTGTAGATAGTGTACGAGAATGAGTAGAAAAGGTTGTAGCTGATCATTACCCACCATACCATCACTTTCTCATTCTCCATTGGAACTGTGAAAAGTAGTATCCCAGAGATGGTTAGTAGAGGAGCAGAGAGTAGGAGCCAAGGTCTTGCCTTTCCCTGCTTTGTCTTTGTGTGGTCAATGATATATCCCATTATGACATTGGTGATGGCATCTATGATCTTAGACGCTATCGGGAATATCATCAGGAACATTCCACCCCAGAGTCCTGTGAGATTTAATACATCTGTATAGTAAACGTTGAGATAAGTTGCCAGTACAGCGTTAAGTAGCAATGCACCTGCCGGTCCCAAGAGGTATCCAAGCCACTTTTCACTGTTTTTTACACTTCTTGTCTTGATTCTTGAATCCAAGAGTTTTGACTCCATGCTCATTTTGTTATTCCCCCTCCTTTATTTTCTTTTTTCTTCTGCCAATGACGGGAATATAAATGAAAGTATTCCTCTGATCCATTTTCCATTAGCCATCAAGAGAAAAGCAGAAGCCATTTTTTCTGTCAATGACCCCCCACTATTTATAATAGATGATCTCAAAGGGCAATCGGTAGAGGAAATCATCATCATTCTGAAGCTTGGATCGTTATAGTCCTTCTTCCCGCCATATGACTTAGATATTATGTTTTCAGTAACTTTGTACTGGATTTTCATAATCAAAGAGTGGTCTTTCATCTCCATGGCGCTGTTATCCATAGTGTAGGAGCCCTTCTCTGCTGTTTTGTACTCCATGACTTTTCTTCCAATTAGTTGTTCAAAGTCTTCTTTACTAGGCTTACCAACTGGGAAAGTGTACCAGCTGTCGCCAATGTACTTCTCACTTATTTCTTCTCCATCGATGACTATTTTTCCTCTGACTCTTATATCTCTCGAAGATGATCCAATCTCCACAGAGTATTCTCCACCGATTACCTTCCATCCTCCGTCGTATATAGAGAAGTCTCTCTCAGAGAGAGTAAAGCTTACTCTCTTCTCTTCACCCTTCTTTAAGCTTACCCTACAAAAGTCTCTAAGTTCCCTAATGGGCCTATAGCACTCTTTCTCTGGATTCTTGATATAGAGCTCTACGACTTCGTCTCCGTCATACTCTCCTATGTTCTTGATAGAAACAGAAACTTCTCTTCCGTCTATCTTGAGGTCGCTGTACTGGAAGTCAGTGTAACTGAGGCCATAACCGAAGGGGTATCTGACTTTGATTCTTAGTTTATCGTAGTACCTGTAGCCTACATATATTCCTTCCCTATATTCTGCGTTGACTTTTCCCCAACATGAAGAAGAAGGCACATCCTGATATTTCATTGGCCAAGTCTCTGTCAGCTTGCCGCTAGGATTAACTTTGCCATAGATAAGGTTATATACAGCTTCTCCGCCAGCTTCCCCAGGAAGTCCCATATAGAGTATTGCTTTTGCGCTTTTTTCCCACTCCATTTCCACTGCGCTTCCAGCAAACATTATAACCACAGTGTTTGTGTTTACTCTTGCTACTGCTTCCAGCATCTTTTTGTGCCCTTCCGGGATACTCATAGACTCTCTATCGAAGGCTTCAGACTCATATGCATCAGGAAGTCCCAAGAATACAATGGCGACTTTATGGTTCTTTGCTTCCTTCTCTATTGTCTCAATCCCTTGGTCTGTAATATTTCCCTTTTCGTCTACACACTCTATCCAAGGCCTGTTTTTGAAGAACTCTATAGGCTCTTTGAGAATATGCGGATTGATATGGCTGGATCCTGTCCCCTGATATCTCATTTTACCAGCCATATATCCAAAGAGGACAACATCTTCCTCGTCCTTCAATGGAAGGATATTATCTTGGTTCTTTAATAAGACTGCACCTTCTTCTGCGACTCTAAGAGCTACAGTGTAGTGCTTCTTCCAATCAACTTCCTCAGGTCTATTATTTTTACTTCTTTCAACAAGAGTGAGTATTCTTTCTACACTGTCATCAATAAGTTTTTCGTCCAGCCTCCCCTCTTTCAGAGCCTTCAATGTTGCTTTCTCCATATAGACAGAGCCACCAGGCATAGAAAGATCGCAGCCAGCTTCATACCCCTTGATTCTATCGTGTAATGCACCCCAATCAGTGATCACACATCCGTTCCACCCCCACTCTTTACGGAGAATATCAGTAAGGAGATATTTATTGTCGCTGGAGTAAACGCCGTTGATCTTGTTGTAAGAACACATCACTGTAGCTGGGTTTCCCTTCTTTACAGCTCTTTCAAAGGATGAAAGATATATCTCTCTTAGAGTCCTCTCATCCATTATGCTGTCACTAATTAACCTCTTATACTCCTGGTTATTTGCAGCAAAGTGCTTGAGTGATGTTCCCACACCCTCGCTTTCAACGCCCTTGATCCAAGAGGCAGCCATCTCTCCTGATACTACAGGGTCTTCAGAATAGTATTCGAAGTTTCTTCCCCCAAGAGGATTACGCTTTATATTGCATCCTGGTCCCAAGACTACAGATACGTCCTCTTTCTTCGCCTCTCTTCCAATAGCTCTTCCTTCTTCTTCCAATAGCTCCCTATCCCAAGTAGAACCACTGGTTACAGAAGAAGGAAAACAAGTTGAAGGCAACGATACGTTTACACCAAGCATATCAGCCTCCCCTTTCTGGCATCTCAGTCCATTGGGGCCATCTGCAACCATAATAGACTTGACACCAAGAGATTCGTTATCTTTTGTGTGCCAAAAATCTTTACCCGTAGAGTAAGAAATTTTTTCTTCTATAGTCATGGAAGATAGTACTTTTTTCTTATCCATTTACTCCTCCAGAGTCATCTATTATTAGTTTTTCATTGTTTTTGTGTTTAATGTTTACAGATTTGTAATGTAATGATAATTTTTGTAATGTATGGACACTAAAGGCTTAGAGTATTTGGCAAAGAAAATGGGAGCTCTCACAGGTATTCCTGTAAGGCTTTATAAAAGAAATGAAGAGACTTTTTATTACACTACAGTCTATTTGCCAAAGGATCCCTTTCTTTTGTATATGGATCCAGTTTTCACAATAGAAGAGAATGTAGGCTACTACATGACAAAGGATCTCCATATCTTCGGCGTAGTTAGAAAGGGAGATTTAAGGTTCATTATCGGTCCATCTATTGAAACAAAAGAAGACGAGAAGAGTCTAAAGATTATGGCCTTTGACTTGGAAGTCGATAATAACTTAGTCGATGCCTTTATCAATGGAATGAAGTCTATAACAAAAATGCCCCTTTCAACACTTTTGGAAGTTCTTCTCTCATTAAACTACTTTTTAAACGGTGAAATGAAGGAATTACATGAACTGACTCTAAACGACTCCATCCAGGAGGAACTGAAGAGAGTTCTTGAAAGCGAGATAAAAGGTAAAGAAATAGACAAGGCATCCCAAAATCAATTTGAAGAAACCATAAGAGTACAGGAAGAACACAATACATATACTCAGGAACAGGAACTGATGATGCTTATAAGAAAGGGAGAGAAAGAGAAGCTGAAGGAATGGGTACGTTCCGCTCCTGCCATAAGAGGTGGCACCATTGCTTCTGATGGACTGAGACAAGTAAAAAACATGTTTGTAGTTTCAGTGACCCTCGCATCCCGTGCTGCAATACAGGGAGGAGTGGATCCTGAGATCGCTTTCACGATGTCAGATGGTTACATAACCCGATGCGAGCTTTTGTATAACATAGAAAAGATCATGAACCTTCAATATCTGATGCTCCTTGAGTTTTCTGATATGGTGAGAAGAGTCAGACATAAAGATAAATCGACACCCCTTGTGATGAAAGTGTCCAACTATGTGGTATCACACATAACAGATCCTTTGACTACGGAGAGAATTGCAGATGATTTATTTCTCTCCAGGCCCTATCTATCACAAAAGTTCCATAAGGAAGCAGGAAAGACTCTATACTCCTTCATAATGGACGAAAAGATAGAAGAAGCCAAACGCCTCATACTATATTCCGGTCGAAGTATATCTTCCATCTCCCAATATCTGGGCTTCTCTTCACTTGGTCACTTTTCTGCGCTTTTCAAAAAGAGTACAGGATATACTCCAACTGAATATAGGAATCTATAAGAGAAAGCGGGTGACATCTGTCACCCACTTTACTTTATAATCCAAGTTTTTTCGAAACAGCTGGAGGAAGATAACTCTTCTTGATACCGCTAGATAAAAACACATCGTGTCCGATGTTCTTTAATCCCTTTCCTCCATATACGCCTTTTCCAAGTTTAACGCAGAATGCGAAAGCCTGGGATCCAATGCTTTCCACACTGTCAGGTAGATCCACTGATGTAATACTACTGCATGAATGAAATGCATAGTCTCCGATACTGGTCAAACAACCAGGGAAGCCAATTGATTGAATGTTAATGCAGTTCTGGAAAGCGTATAAACCAATTGAAGCTACATTGATCATGTTTACTGTAGACAGCGATGTGCATTGGTAGCAAATATAGTCTGGTATAGCATCTATAGATTGAGGAAAGTCAATTGATGCCAATGAGGCGCATTTATAAAAACATCCTTCTCCAATCATGTTAACAGAATTTGGTATATTGATGGTTTTAAATGAAGTAAATTCAAATGCATATGGCTCAATGGAATAGACTGAATCTAAAATGTCAAAGTTCGTGCTGTCGGTATTTGGACACCACATGAGACGTGTTTTATCATAGTCGTAAAGAACATTATTGTCGATTGAAAAGTGACTGTTACTAATAGACAAGGTAACTTTAAAGGAGGAAAACCCTCTTAGAAATGCTCTTGGTTCAATGCTTTTCACATTTGTTGTTATTTCCAATGACGTCAAAATACTATTGTTAAAAGCATATGAGCCAATTGAATATTTTTGTTTTGTCTTTGTTTAAAAGAGCTGAGTTTTCCATAGCAAATGCTTTGTTTTCTGAATGAACAATTATACAGGTAGTGTTTAATGATCTAAAAACATTTGGATCGATATACTCAACGGTTTTTCCAATAATCAATGTATCTAAATCGAGTTTTTGAAATGTTTGAATGTCAACTGTTGTAATGTTACCTTCTAATTCAATTTCCTTTATTGTTGAGTCGGCATAGAATGTCGAGCCGAATGATGGAATGGATTCTTTGAAAGTGAATTTTGTGAGG
>CAMEXG010000075.1 GCA_945947045.1 uncultured Spirochaetales bacterium
AATATAACGCAATTTTAAGAAAAACTGACGAATTTTACTGGAAATTATCTCCATTCAGTTCCCAAATAAAGGTCTGAGGTCCCATATTTGTGTAAGAGACCTCCATATGGGCACCGAATTCTCCTACTCCTACTTCTAGTCCTTTATCTCTCAGATAAGCTATCGCCTTATTATATAAATCCTCGGCTACGAGAGGGGATTCAGCGTTATCGAAGGAAGGACGGTTTCCTTTTTTGAGGCTTGCAGCAAGAGTAAACTGACTGATAAAAAGAATCTTCCTGCTTTTATCCATAATGGAGAAATTAGCCCTCTCGTTTTCATCTCTATAGAGTCGAAGTTTGATTATTTTATCTAGAAACTGGGGGATCATAGACTCTTTGTCGCCTTTTTCTCCTTGAAGAAAGCGGTGCCCATGACAGCCAGTGTCACTCCCCTGTTATAACATAGTTTGACAGTATCTCTGTTGATTCCTCCGTCGACTTCGATCTGATAGCTGAAGCCCTCCTCTTCTCTCCTCATATCCAACTCCTGGATTTTCTTGAGAGTAGAAGGAATGAACTTCTGTCCCCCCCATCCTGGGTTGACTGTCATTACTAGAACTAAATCCACTTCATCTAGTACTGCTTCTAAAAGGGAGACAGGTGTTCCGGGATTAATTGCAACGCCACAGGAGACACCAGCTTTTTTTATCATAGAGAGGCATCTCTCCAAATGGTTTGTAGCCTCGGCATGTACTGTAATAATATCACTTCCTGCATCGATAAATGCTTCTATCATTCTTTCAGGCTTATCGATCATAAGGTGTGTGTCGAAAATAAGGTCGCTGTTTTTCTTCAAATCCTTAATGAACTTGGGGCCGAATGTAATATCCGGGACAAACTGACCGTCCATTACATCCAAGTGCACATAGTTGCAACCTGAATCTGAAATACACGATAGAGCCTCAGCAGCCCTGGAGAAATCGGAAGCCAATACAGACGGTGAAATAGATAACTCGTTTCTTCTCATATAGCCATTATATTTTGCACTCTGTTTGTCCGCAATATGTCTGATAATTGAAGAAAAAAACAATTGTTTGATTTTTTGTGTTTTTATGCTATATTTACTTTAGAACATAAAATTAAACGAGACAATGTACCGAGCAGTATCATCTGCCCGGGCTTTCTTTTCGTCTAAGATTGCATTGTCTTTGGAGGCATTATGATTGACTTGAAGTCACTTCTTTCTGAAGAAAAAGCTTTAGGAAAAAATCCATATTTTTCATACAAGGTCTCAACTCTAAAAGAGATCAACGCTGAGATTCTACAAATGAAAAAAGTTGAGGCGAAGGAAAGCCTCAGACAAGATGCCATTACTATGGAGTATGACAACCCGGATTCCATTGTCCTTACGTTTGTTGCAGGAAGAATTAATCTTCTGATGAATCCCCATGAAGCACAGGTAAGACTTAATAATCTTATGAACACTTTCCACGATAAGAGAAACTATGCTTGTGCAGAGTATGTTGCAACTATTATTCTGGAAGCAGGTGATTCTCAGGATGCCCTCATTGTACTTGGAGAAATTGCAAAGAGTAACGACGACGAAGAGCAGATGTGGTCATACTATGAAAGATATGTAAGATGTAACAGTAAGGATACAGATTATATATCAAAGGTTGCCGCCAACTACGAAAGTAAAGGTGATAAGAAGAATGCAAAAGTCTACTATCAAAGAACTCTAAATAGACTTCTTTCCACCACTGAGAATGCAAAGACAAGAGAGATATTCAAAGCCCTTCTTGATAACGGCACCAGTGATTACTCCTTCTACTCCACTTATATTTCAAAGCTGGGCACTTCTTCTTTGGCTCTTGATCTATCTAAGATGCTTCTTTCATACCTCTTGGAGATGAAAAACTCCTTTAATCAGGATACAGCTCCGTCTTCAAGAAGAAAGACTCTTGAGAACATCATCGATGTAATAAGAAACATTCTTACCATCGACAAAGATGACGCGGAGACAAAAGAGCTTTTATCTTCAATCCTCAAAGAGAAATACGGCTCTTCCTCGAGATACAATGAAGTAAATAGAAAATTCGATGTAATTAAGTCAAATAATCCTGTGAAGGCTCTTGAAGAGTTTGAGAAAAATATCGCTTATTCTAAGAATACATTTGTTATTCAGAATGCTACAAAGAAGGTCGGTCTTATTACAGATGTAAGTAAAGACGGCATCTTGAATGTCAAGTTCTCAAATAGACCTGGAGACGAAGTCAAGATCAGTGTGGTAAACGCCATGGTCTCCTTAAGGGCTCTCTCTAACCAAGATATCAAGGCCATCAAAAAAGCTAAAAAAGCTGAAGTCATCAAGAATAAGATTTTTAGCGAAGGTGGCAGCGAATGGCTTTTGAAGACTCTTCTTTTCTCCAGCCAGGACAAGACTGCAACTCTCAAAGAGATGAAGGATGAAGTAGTTCCTTCTATTCTTACAGATAAAGAATGGGATAACATCTCCAAGTCCATTAAGGCTATTGCTCTTATCGACCCGTACATCGATGTCATCAACAAGTCCACTTATCACCTAAGAGACTACCCTTCAACTATGGAAGAAAGAACATATGAGACATTCCTTGGTTATAAAGACTTTGGAAAGCGTGTCTCCACTCTTCTTGAAGCCAGTGAAATTGAAGGCATCGATCTCAAGTCAGACTCATTCCTTGATATGGTCAAATATTTCTCCGATTATATCAAAGATGATAATAATGATATTCCAACCAGAATCGAAGCTTTGTTGGTTGTTGAAAGTATGGGAGAGAAAGGTGTATCTATAGCTTCTGAGGTATCTTTTGATGATCTATATAAAAACTTAGATCTAAACCAAAAGAAAGAAGTCTACAAAAACTTAAGCTGCAAAGACAGTAAGAAGACATATGTAGATTTAGTTTCTCAGACAGACAAGAACGCTTATGATGTTCTCGAAGCGATCTTCCCTTCTAATCCTACTAAGGAGCTGATGAAGAAGATGCAGAGCGTAAACCCGAAGAAATATCAGGCTTATGTCTCACGTTGTCTTAACAACTATAAAGACAATGGCATTGCTTTCGGTTCTTTTGTTGAATCTGGAATTAAGGCCGAAGACTTGAAGAATGCAAAGATAAAGGAAGACGAGTTTGTTTTGACTGAGCTTAACGCCCTTTCCTCTGTCTCCAGAGGCGTAGGCATTGATGAAAGGCAGATCAAAGCACTGAGAACCGACCTTATTGATCGCAAAAGACTTAAGTCTTTTATCTCCAGTGCAAAAGAGCCTGAACTTAAGATGATTGCTCCCCACTTGGTTTGGAACCAGGGACTTTCATCTGATGAGAGAGAGACTTTCAAAGCTCAGATTCTTTCTCGCTTCCCCTCCTTCGACTTTAAAGAAAAGCCGGAAGATGAAGATAAACCTGTTGAGATTTCCGTCTACAGAGGTTTCATGTGTACAAAGAAGAGCTTTGATAGAAAGCAGGCTGAGCTTATTGATATTAAAGAAAACCAGATTCCTCATACTCTCCATGAGATCAAGACTGCCAGAGAGCTTGGGGACCTGAGGGAAAACAGCGAGTATCAATATGCAAAAGACCACAAAATATTCTTGGATAGAGAATATGAAAGACTTGCAAATGAACTTAGCTCTGTAAAGATCATGAGTATGTCTGATGTCTTGGATGGTAGAGTCGGATTTGGTACTAGAGTAAGAATCTTAAATACCAAAGACAATACCGAGATTACATACACATTCTTCGGTAGATGGGAAAGTGATCCAGACAACAACATCATCGACATCAACGCTCCTATCGGAGAAGCTTTGATCAACCATCAGGTGGGAGAGACTGTTGATTATACTTTGGGTTCCAACTCTTTCTCCTATAAAATATTATCTATAGAGAAAGTAGAGTTCTAAATAATAAGGCGGCCACATGGCCGCTTTATTAATCCTCTCTATTATAGAATCTTTTTAAATACTCTTTCTTAAACTCTGTAAATCTATCTTCCGCGATTGCCTTTCTTATTTTGGATACAAAGTCAAAGAGATAATGAAGATTGTGCTCAGTAGCCAGCATTCCTCCAAGCATTTCATTACACTTTATCAGGTGATGCATATATCCTACACTATAGTTTCGGCAAGCTGTACATGTACAACCCTCTACTATAGGTCCCTGATTAAACTTATGTATAGCTTTCTTCAGCGTCAAAAGACCATCGTCGGTGTAGACTGCGCCATTACGAGCAATACGTGTTGCAAGTACGCAGTCAAATAGATCAATACCGTTTTCTACGCAATATAGAATGTAGTCGGGGCTTCCTATTCCCATTACATATCTTGGCTTTTCAGTTGTTATGTAACGAGCTGTATATGAAAGAGTATCTATGAATTGATTCCTCTCCTCCCCTACACTTAATCCTCCTATAGCTATGCCTGGAAAATCCATGTCACTTAAAGTCAAAGCACTCTCTTTTCTCAGGTCTTCATAGAAGTTTCCCTGAACTATGCCGAAGAGATTTCCCTTAAAAGACTCCCCTAACCTATTTCGCTCCTCAATAGATCTTTCAGCCCAGTTTTTTGTAATCTTCCATGCATCTTTTGCCGCCCTGTATTCGATTCCAGGAGGAGTACAGACATCAAGAACCATTGCGATATCAGAGCCGATAATCTTTTGGATATTCACTACTTTTTCAGGAGTGAAAATATGCTTGGAGCCGTCAATATGTGACTGGAAAGTGACACCGTTGTCTTTAATCTTTCTCAGTCCAGAAAGAGAGAACACCTGGAAACCGCCGCTATCTGTAAGAATATTCCCATTCCAATGTGAGAAATTATGTAAGCCCCCATAGCTTTCCAAAACTTCTGTACCAGGTCTCAAATACAAATGATAAGTATTTGCCAGGATAATCTGATACCCCATATCTTTTATTGTATCATGATAAATCCCCTTCACAGTACCATTTGTCCCTACTGGCATGAATGCCGGTGTCTCCACGTCTCCGTGAGGAAGATGAACAACGCCTAGTCTGGCGTTGGAGTTCTTATCCTTTTTTATTTCAGTAAAAATTCCACTCATATTATTCTACCTAATCTATCGATGATAAAGTTTATCATTATTGTAATCACAACAGGAAGTATAACAGAAAATATCGGGTGAATAGTCCCCTGGTGCGCTGCAATAGAGAATACCATATCACATACGTAATACACCACGGCAATACACAAAGACTGTATTATTGAAAAAAGAAGTACGTTCTTTTTCATAGAATAACTCATGGTCGCAGAAACAGTCATCAATACGAAAATAGAGAGAGGTGAGAAAACGGATCTAAGCCAATCTGTACATTTTTCCTGCCATGCCTGCGGAGATGTGTTTTTTAGCTTCTTTAAATAAGAACCGGCTGTCTTGAAGTTCATGGTCTCGATATTTAAGTTTTCAGATTGAAAAAACTCAGGTTCAATATAGAAGTCTTCAAGAGTTAGAGAAGAATGGTTTTGGATGGTTACACCATTTTCATCCATTAAATAACATTTGGCGTTTAATATGGTCCAGTAACCATCATTATAGACGCCTTCGTCTCCTTCGATTCTGCTCTTTATAACTCCATTTTCAGTCTTCACAATAACCGGATCAAGAATTATCTTGTCATTACTTATAAACTTTCTAGTATATACAAGATAACCATTATCATCTTTAAGAACTATGTTTCTTGTATCATTGCTACTTGAAAGGCCGAATAGCTCTTGACCTAGTGTATCATGTTTTGCAATCAGAGGATTGATCAGCTTTTCTTTGGCACCTATTGCAAGTATTGAAATGACGAGAGCTAGTATTATTATTGGGAGAGCCAGTCTTATTTTGCCTAACCCTGCATTTAAAAGTGCTATTCTCTCGTTATTTGCACTAAGCATCGATAAAAAATATGTAGTTGCAAAAAGAAAGGCAAGAGACGACACCATCATCAAATACTGCGGGACTGCAAGGAATGCATATTGGAGAATACTCTTAAAGGGAATGGAACCTGTCATAATAGAATCCATTCTTCCAAAGAGCTCTACAGCCACAAGAATTAAGGCAAAAACAAGAATGGCGACAATTCCGACTTTTAATATTGATTTTATTATATATCTATCTAGAATCTTCACTATCTTGCCTTCCTGTATATAAATAGAAGTGTAAACGCAATAAGTGCGATCAAGATATCAGGAGCCAAGATCAAAAGATATGGACTCTTTGAAATATTGAATATCATTAGCTGTGCTCCAAAAAGCATATACCAATAGGCGACTGAAACCACAATTGCTACGGCAAAACCAGTGAGCTTACCATGTTTTACTCTTACGTTCGATAATGGAAGAGTAATTAGAGTAAGAACAGTACATGCAATGGAAAGCGCAATCTTCTTTGTCAATTCGCTTTTATAGTATTGGCCATAGAAGTTGACAGGAATATTCCCCAAGTATTTATCCTGCATCTTCATCTGATAAACACTATCGTCAATATAGCTTTGATCTACGCCACCTTTTTCCGCTTTATCTATCAACTCCAAAAGATTGAAATAGTTCTTTTCTTTTTCTTTTAGGAAAATACTCTGGTCATTTTCCTGAATTTTGTTTCTTTCAGTAATAGTGGCGATAAGTTCTTTTGAAGATAGATTGACAGGACTGGTGGAGGTAAGAGAAGGAACTTGAGATGAAAAGTCCAAGTAAATCCTTCCTTTTTCAGCAATTGCATATGCAAAGGTATCATCACCGCCGGTATTAGATAAAAGAATGGAAGGCTTATCTAGGTCAAGTGAATAAACAAAAGAAACTGGATCTACGATGGCCATTTCCCCTCTCTTGCTATAGACGCTTTTATTAAACTTATCCTCATCTTTACTTATTAATAATAAGTCTTCAATTTCGCTGCCCTCAGCCCTACCGTTGGAAAGCATGATATTACCTACACTATTTATACTATTGCTCTCTATTTCCATTGTAGGCATTTCTGCCATAAGAAGAGCAAGTTTATCTCTATAAATCACACTGGTGTATGGTTGAAGAATATCTGCTGTAATAAATGTAAGTATACTAAGTATAATCGATGCGACCACAAGGGGTGCATAAACACGGAAGGATGATATTCCAAGGCTCCTCATGGCCAGTAATTCGTTACTGGACGCCATATCCCCAAGAACCATACTACAGGAAGTAAGAGTTGCAAAAGGAAATGTATATACCAAGAATTGAGGCATATACAGCAATACCATTTCAACCATAGTAGGTACTGAAATATTCTTTAATAGAATTTTCTGAACCAAAAGAAGAATGGTATTTACAAAGAAAATGGCAAAGAAAAACAAAAAAGCCACAATAAAGCTTTTTAAGAATTCCTTTAGTACATAACTAGATAAGAGCCTTGAACTGGAGACTGCCATTTACTTTACTCCTGTGGAGCCAAATCCCCCTTCCCCTCTCTCTGAAGATGAAAGATCCTCGGAGACAATAAATGAAGCGCTCTCAACCTTTGCTATGACGAACTGGGCGATCCTCATACCGTTTTCAACAACAAAATCTGTTTTTGAGTGGTTAATAAGATTAACCTTTATCTCTCCCCTGTAGTCACTGTCTACAGTTCCTGGAGTATTAAGGCAGGTGACACCATTTCTGAAAGATAATCCGGAACGAGGACGGACTTGTATTTCATAACCAAGAGGAATCTCGGGAAAAAGCCCTGTAGGCACAAGCCTCCACTCTCCTGGAGGAATAACCAAGGGGCCCTCCGGAAGGAAGGCCCTTACATCACACCCTGACGCCCCCTTTGTCTCATATTGAGGGAGAGTGACGTCAGGACTAATTTTCCTAAATCGGACAACAATCATTCAGCGTCCTTATTTTCCTTTTTCTCGTTTCTGCCTTCCTTGTGGAAGTCTCTGTCTCTTCTTGGACCACGATAGTCTCTGTTATCTCTTCTGTCTCTATTGTAGTCTCTTTTTCTTTCTTCTTTCTTCTCCTCTCCACCATCTGCGTTTTCATTGCCTGGCTGAGCATCGATATAAGAAAGATTAAGTCTTCCCATTCTGTCGATTTCAATAAGCTTTACATCGACTTCCTGTCCGACTTCAAGAACATCGGAAACATTCTTTACTCTGTCGTGAGAAAGCTTGGAGATATGACAAAGACCTTCTTTTCCAGGGAGAATCTCGATAAATGCACCGAAGTCTACGATTCTCTTTACTGTTCCATGATAAATCTTTCCACATTCAGGCTCTTCGATAATTGACTGGACAAGCTTCTTCGCTTCCTGAGCAGCTGCATTGTTCTTTCCATAGATCATGACTGTTCCGTCATCATCGATGTTGATCTCAGCTCCGCTCTGTTCAGCAATCGCCCTGATAGTCTTTCCACCAGTTCCAATAACTGCACCGATTTTGTCTTCAGGAACTTTGAGGGAGAGGATCTTCGGTGCAAGAGGGCTGACCTCTTCTCTTGGGCAAGGAAGAACATCGGTCATAATGCCGAGAATATGCATTCTACCTTCTTTAGCCTGATTAAGAGCCTTTCTCATGATTTCAGGTGTAACACCTGCAATCTTGATATCCATCTGGAATGCAGTGATACCATCTTTAGTACCAGCTACCTTGAAGTCCATATCGCCAAGGTGGTCTTCTTCTCCAAGAATATCTGAAAGAACAACATATCTTGCGTAATCGGCACCTTCGGTAATAAGACCCATTGCAATACCTGCAACTGGCTTAGAAATAGGAACACCTGCATCCATAAGGGAGAGACATCCACCACATACGCTTGCCATTGAAGAAGAACCGTTTGATTCCATGATTTCAGATACAACTCTGATTGTATATGGGAAGTTGTCCTTCTTAGGTACCACGGCCTCAAGAGCACGCTGAGCAAGGTGTCCGTGTCCGATTTCTCTTCTTCCTGTGGTAAGTCTTCCGCACTCACCTACAGAATATGGAGGGAAATTATAGTGGAGCATGAAGTTAGAGTAAGTCTTCTCACCGTCAATGTTGTCAAATAGCTGCTCATCGTTGACTGTTCCAAGAGTAGTTAAAGCCAAAGACTGTGTTTCACCACGAGTAAAGA
>CAMEXG010000076.1 GCA_945947045.1 uncultured Spirochaetales bacterium
TCTTTAGTGCCTCAATCATCACTATTGAGGCTACAACCCTTCCAATGAGAGTAGGGATGGCAACACCCAAGACTCCAAGATGGAAAATGAAGATGCCGATGAAGTTTCCCACGACGTTGATAGTATTCATCAATACTGATACCTTCATTATTACCTTTGTCTTCCCCATGGCATTGAAGGTTGCAGTGCATGCTGAGTATATTCCCTGAAAGGGCCAAGAGATGGCTGTAACGAATAGATAAATGAGAGCTGCATCCATCACGTCTTTCTCAATGGCACCAAAGAGAGATGAGAGAATAGGCTTACGAAACAAGAGACAGATCAAAGTGATCAAAATGCCAAAGAAAAAAGAGACGATGACAAACTGTCCTGCCGCTTTGTCAGAACTATTCTTATCTTTTTTCCCTATATATTGGGAGATGACGATACCACCGCCTCCAGCGAGAGCAGACAATACAAAGATAAAAAGAAATGCCAATTGATTAATCAAGCTGACACCGCTGACAGCAGCCTCTCCTGCATATGAAACCATAAGAGTATCTACAAGCCCCACGAGAGTTGTGAATACCTGTTCCAACAATAAAGGAACCATTATTGCAATAAGAGATTGAGATGAGAAAATCTTTCTCTTCTCGTCAAGATTGTTCTTTGGTTCAAGTTTTTTGATAATGTCCATTATTTACCCGGGCATCTATATATACTTTTCTTTTATGTGGGGTCAATCTATTTGCTTAAACTAATCTCTTTTATTATAAAAAATTCCTTTTTCGATAGTGAAAAATCGGCATTATCCTTTTTAGGAATAACGCCGAAAGCATAGATAGATTATTACTCAGATAAGACCAAGTATCATGACAATTAGAACAAGGACAGGAAGAACGATACCCAAATATATCTTCATTCCTTTATTCTTCGGCATCCTTATTCCCTTTCCTGTGTTGGCCTCCTCCAAGTATCCGTCCCATCCCCAGCCATTTTTCCAAACGCAGAACAGGATAATTGCGATGGAGCCTCCAGGGAGAAGAAGATTGGAGACTAAGAAATCCCAGCTGTCAAGAACGCCCTTACTTCCCAATATCGTAACGCCCTTAAGGAGATTGTTTTCGAGAGCGCATGGGATGGATAGGATAAGAAGGCCAATAAAGTTAATGACGACGCTCTTTTTTCTTGACCACCCGAAGTTATCCATAAAGGATGCGATGATATTCTCAAATACAGCTATAACTGTACTGAGGGCGGCGAATGACATAAAGACAAAGAACAGTGTTCCCCATACTCTTCCTCCCTTCATGTTGACAAACACATTGGGAAGAGTGATGAAAATCAACGACGGCCCGGCATCGGGAGAAACATTGAAGGAGAAGCAGGACGGGAATATGATGAGTCCTGAAACAACAGCTACAAACGTATCCAGGAGAGATATCCTCAAGGACTCTGAAAGAAGCGTGTTGTCCTTAGACATATATGTACCGAAGATCTCCATTGACCCTATACCGATGGAGAGAGTGAAAAATGCCTGATTCATAGCAGCAACGATTACAGAGAGTATTCCCTTCTCTTTCACGGCGGAAAAAGATGGAAGAAGATAGAATTTCAAGCCGTCAATGGCTCCAGGTAGAGTCAAAGAATGAAGTGCCAAAATGACAATCAGAACAAGAAGACCTATCATCATTACCTTAGTCACTTTCTCTACTCCATTCTTAAGGCCCAATGCACATACAGCTATTCCCAAAATAACAGATATCGCCATGAAAATGAGACTGTCCAAGGGAGATGAAAGCATATCTGAAAAGACAGAAGAAACTGCATGATTATCCATCAAAGAAGAGAAACTACCTGTCAGAAACTTCCAGAAGTACGAGAGCATCCACCCTGCGACAGAAGTGTAGAACATCATCAAGAGATAGCATCCGACAATAGATACATACCCGATGACATGCCACTTTGTACCTTGTTTCTCGATTACTCTGAAACCTTCCGCCCCGCTACGTCTGCTCTTTCTTCCAATAGCAAGTTCCATCGTCATTACAGGAACACCCATAATAAGGAGAAAAATAAAATACAAAAGGACAAAAAATCCCCCACCGTTTTCTCCCACAAGGTATGGAAACTTCCAAACGTTTCCTATTCCTATGGCACATCCGGCACTGACGAGAATAAAACCAAGTCTAGTACTGAAACTTTCCCTTTCCTTCACTTTCCCTTACCTCCCTTTCTATCCAATGCTCCATCAATATAGAAGCGGCAGCAGAAACATTAATAGAGCCTTTTGCCCCATACTGTCTGATGGACACCCTCCCCAGCGACCTATCAGCTCTCTCCAAAGCCTCCGTAGAGACACCACTCTCTTCACTTCCCAGAATGCAGACTCCTCTTTGGGGAAATTCAAAATCCCAAAGATCTTTTCCTCCCAGTTCAAGAGCAAATACGGGCATATCATCAGGAATGGAGGAAATGTCCTTCCATTCCCACGCCACCCCCTCTACAGTATCTCTACTTGTCCTAATGGACCTGGGATGAAGAGGATCTGCGCTTCCTGGAGCTATATATATTTTTTCTATGCCGAAACTCTCGGCAGAGCGGAAGATGGAACCCACATTATACGGAGAGCGCAAGTGATCGAGATATAAAGAGTGGGGAAAGACTCTTCTCTTACTCCAATCTTTCTCACCATTCTCCGTCACGGCATCCCAGTCTGCAGGTGCTTCTCCAAGAATATAGAGGGTACGATAATATATATCTTCCCAACCCTCTCTTCCTCGCTGTGAAAAGAGAAGTATATCATGTTTATCATTTAATGTTACCAGCTCCTGGGACAATAAAAGATCCAGGCACTCTTTTAGGTATGGTTCATCATATATAACACCGGAGTAAGCTTCGTGAAAGATAGCTCCCAGCTTTCTTACCCTCACTCGGGGTTTAAGAGTGTTAATCTTCTTTATTGTCAGCATCGTCCTCTTCTCCAAAGGGCACTACAACAAGAGCAAACTCTCCCTTGATAGAATCACGGGATTTAAAAGAGTCATATATTTCTTCAGGTGTACCTGAGATTATTTCCTCGTGGGCCTTTGTCAGTTCCCGTCCTACTGTAATCTTCTCCACTCCATCAAGTTCTTTTAGCTCTTCAAGGGTCTTGAGAATTCTAAAGGGCGACTCATAGATAATGAAAGCATCTCCCCTTGATATAAGTTCTTTTAGCCTTTTTTGCCTTCTGCCTTTCTTCGGGGAGAGAAAGCCTTCGAATAGAAAAGCCTTTCCTATTCGTCCTGCGGCAGAGACAAGAGTAACGGAGGCGCTGGCACCAGGAATAGGTACGATTCTATGTTCGCTTTCACTCCTGACTCTCTCCACAAGCCTCGCCCCCGGATCCGACACTCCAGGGGTACCTGCATCTGAGCAATATGCAATATTCAGACCTTGGTCCAAAAGTGCGATTATTCCTTTTGCACTCTCTTCCTCGTTATAGCTATGGCAGGCTATAAGTCTCTTCTTTATATCGAAGTGGGAAAGAAGATTCGAAGTATGGCGTGTATCTTCACAAGCTATCACATCGACTTCTTTTAGAGTTTTTAATGCCCTCAGCGTAATGTCATCAAGGTTCCCGATCGGGGTCCCTACCATATATAGTGTTCCCATATTTCCATCCTAGCTTATTTTGTAAAATCTTTCAGTCTTTCCCTGTACTTACGATACATTCCTCTGAAACTATCGTAACTTATCCCCATCTCTTCAGCTGCTTTTTTCTGGTTACCTTCAGTCATTTTCAATGCCCTGGACAGAAAAGAAACATCTAAGTCTTCATGGGCTCTTTCCAGCTCCTCCAAAGGAATCGAAGAGAAAGGGTCTTCTTTATCCATCTTCTCTTCTTTACCGATCGGAAGGTAAGGATTATGGAAAGGATCGGTTTCGACACTCTCTATGAAACTGCCCTTGGTCCTATAGACAGCCCTCTCCACCACATTTTTTAGCTCTCTTACATTTCCAGGCCATGAGTAAGACAAGAGTTTTTTCTCTACCTCCTCGGAGAAAAAAGGAATATCGTCCCTACCCAATTCCGAAGCCATCCTGACTGCAAAGTTATTGGCAAGTAAGAGGATATCCTCCCCTCTATATCTAAGAGGGGGAACAAAGAGTACATCGAAACTCAATCTATCCAATAGGTCTTCTTTAAACTTTCCTTCTACAGCCAACTTATGTAAGTCTGCATTAGTAGCCCCTACAATGCGAACGTTCGCCACCTTTGTCTCAGAGGAGCCAAGACGCTCATATGTACCATACTCCACTACTCTCAACAGTTTTTCCTGTACAGACATAGGAACCAAACCTATTTCATCTAGAAATAATGTCCCGCCTTCAGCTTCTTCAAATCTTCCCTTCCTTGAAGCTACAGCCCCTGTATATGCACCCTTCTCCACTCCGAAAAGCTCAGATTCAATAAGGCTCTGGGGAAGAGACGCACAGTTGACTGTCACCAAAGGACCATCCCAACGCTGGGACATATAGTGGATACGCCTTGCAGCGACTTCTTTTCCTGTACCTCTTTCTCCTACTATCAAAACAGGTCTGTCTACCTTTGCACAAGTTGCAACTTGATCTTGAAACTTAAGATAGACTTCGCTCTCTCCTATCCCCTGTACCGGGGGTGCCATATAACCATTCATAGGTAAAAAATACACCTAATGGTCAAAGTTGCCAACACTTTTTATATATTCTAAACATCTGTTTTTATATTGCACATAGCTAATTCTTTGTGTTAAAGTGGTTTGAAGAAAATTGGCACGATGTTTTCATTTAGATTTGTGTAAGGAGAAAAATAAAAATGAGTATTTTCACTAGATTTAAAGACATCGTTAATTCTAATATCAACTCTCTTCTCGATAAGGCGGAAGACCCTGAGAAGATGTTGAGACTTATGATCGGAGAGATGGAAGACACCGTCATCGATCTTAAGACCACCACAGCGGCAAGAATGGCTGAAGCCATCAGATCGGAAAAGAAGGTTGACGAAGCAAAGGCAACTGTCGATAGATGGCAGGCAAGAGCAGAGCTTGCAATCGAAAAGGGAAAAGACGACCTTGCAAGAGAAGCCCTCATGGAGAAAAAGCACGCTCAGGAAGTATATGAGAGAGCCCTTGAAAACATCTCCAGCCTTAAGAAATCAGTTGAAGAGGGAAAGGAAGAGATCAGAACTCTTGAAGATAAGATCAAGGCTGCCAAAGATAAACTTGCTTCCCTTCAGAGAGAACAGGCAAGAGCCCAGGAAAGAAGAGATTCTTCTGTAAATCTTAATGCACGCTTCGAAGAAATGGAGAATAGAATAAATAGGATGAACGCCTATAATGATCTAGGTAAGAAGAGTGAAGAAAAGAGTGCTGAAGAGAAGTTCAGTGAAATGGAGAAGAACGACGAGATCGAGGCAGAGATCGAAAGAATAAAGAAAGAAAAGGGAATTGAAAAATGACCGCAGTATGGATTCTGGCAACAATATTCGCTTTTATAATAATCACTACATACATTAGTGAAAAAGAAAAGACGAAGAGACAGAAAATGAAGATTGAGGCTACCCTCCGCAGCGAGGAGATGGCAAGAGGCTACAGACCTGGAACCTACTCCTCCATGGAGGATATAGAGGCAGAAGAAAGCTCAACTCCCGAAGACGGCAAAAGAAAAATGACAAGAGAAGAGCTGGAGAAGGGAATCGCAGATCTTGATGAAAGATTAAAGAATCTGGATTCCATCATGAAAAACAAGAAGAACTAAAGGAATATAGGGATAAAGAAAATGGCAATCAGGACAAGAAGGTGGACAAGATCCCCAAGGGGGGTTGTATTAGGTGTCGCAACAGGACTTGCAGAATGGAGAGGTTTTCCAATAGACATCACTAGATTAGTGGTATTTCTAATCTTCCTCTTTACAGCATTCTTCCCGGCACTACTAGTTTATCTCATCATCGCTGTGATTCTTCCTGAACAGACAGAGGCTGATATCATCAGTGAAAGAGATACTACATACTCCTCTGACTACGCTTACTCTACAAGAAATAGAAGAAAGAGCTACTCATCTTATAAGAATGCAGATGACGCTACTTTCAGAGAAAAGTCAACCGAGGACTTGGAAAGAGAATACGAAGAGTTAAAGAAAAAGGTTGAGACCATGGAAAGCGATGTCTTTGATAAAGAAAAAGAATGGGACGCTCGCTTCAAGGACGAAACCAAAAACAACTAAAGAATAATCAACAATCGGAGCCATATATGAAGAGAACTTTGTTCTCGCTACTTCTGCTCCTCATACTATCTACAGCACTTATCAGCTGCTCGGTGGTGGGGAGCAGAATCTCTCACGCCCTGGGAGGCGAGGAAGACTACATCATGAATGAAGAATTTTTTGACAGCACTATAGAAAATATTAAGATTGACTGGAAATCCGGGGATGTTTATCTCAAACCTTGGGATGGAAACCAAATAATAGTAAGGGAGAAAAGCGTAACAAGCCTTAACTCCAGAACAAAAATGAGAGCAAAGAACGAGGACGGAACGTTGACTGTCAACTTTGCTTCAAAGGGAGTATGGATGCTTCCTATCCTTTTTAAAAAAGACTTGGAAGTCCTGATCCCTTCTTCCTTGGATATAAAGAACATAGATGTAACGACTGCTTCATCTCCTGTCAACATCTCCGCCGTCTCGGCACTCTCGCTAAAAGTGAAATCATCATCAGGCAGCATAACGCTTAACAATATGGGAGTCGTTGGTGACACTATATTAAAGACCACTTCCGGTAATGTGGTGGCTTCCCTCAAAGCAGGAGTAATGTTCAGGGCAGAGTCTTCTTCAGGTTCTGTAAAAGCAAAGATCGGAGGGAAAGTAGTTGCAGCGGAGACTAAATCTGCTTCCGGCAGCGTGTCATTGATCACAAATGACATCGGACGCATATCTGCTTATTCCTCTTCCGGCACAGTGGAGTTGGATGTTATGGGAAAGGCGGATTTCATTGACGCCCACTCTGTTTCAGGCAGTGTAAAACTGAGACTGGGTGAAGACACTAAAGGCTTCTTGATGACTGCAAAGTCTCTCTCAGGAACAGTAAAGTGTGACTTCCCTTCTTCTGTTGTAGGCGATCAATATACTTTCGGTGACGGATCGACAAAGATAAGCCTAAAGTCTACATCTGGTAAAGTTCACGCATTTGGAGCCTAAAGGAAAACATAGATTGTCGTAAGACAGATCCCCTTTCTGTATACAACCACTTACAGAGAGGGGGGTTTCACAGTAATGTAAAAACACTGTTTATAGAGACTTCCATAGATTATTTGAATATATTGTCGTCTTGTTTCCTCTATTCGTGAATCTGACTGTATAAACGTCTCGCCTTGAGTAAAATAGATCAAGTAAAAACTCAGCCTTATCCTTTGCACTGTTTGTTCGATTTATGGAAATATTCTCCACTTTATGTTTTTCTGTGGCTTTTATACTTTTGATTTCTGCGTTCTCATTATTCAGAATGTTTTTCTTTTCTTCCTCCAATGCTTCAATGCATTTCCTATACTCTTCTATCTCATGGTCTATTTGGGATAGCCGTTCTTCTATTTTTGATAATGATTCCTGTACCATGCTTCAATTATACAACCATCAGTGTTTATTCTGTATTAGTGAAATACCCATGCCCCTTATAGCCATAAAGAACAATGAGTGTTAATATTTCCTTACTCCAAGGAGAAACTTTTTATGGAAGAAGCTTTCATGCAGAGGACAGTCACCTGCGGCGCTCTCAGAGCAGCCGATGAAGGTAAGAGTGTCATTTTAAACGGATGGGTCCACAGCGACAGAAACCATGGTGCCATCCATTTTATTAACCTCCGCGACAGATATGGTCAGACTCAGGTAGTCGTGGACGACGACGCTTCCCCGCTCCTTCAGAAGAAGGCACAGGAACTTAAGCTTGAATACTGCATCGCAGTAAAAGGTATTGTCAGAAGAAGACCTGACTCTATGATCAACAGCGACATGGATACAGGAGAGATTGAAGTCAAAGCTGAAGATATTCAGATTCTTTCTCAGTGTGCAGTGCTGCCATTCATGATTGAAGACGAGAATAGCGCCAGAGAGGATTTAAGACTTAAGTATAGATTCCTTGACCTTAGATGTAAGGGAATGCAGGACAGAATCAAACTTCGCCATGAAGTTGTGAAATCAATCAGAGAGTATTTCTATAAGACTGATTTCTATGAAATCGAAACACCTACTCTCATCAGAAGCACTCCAGAAGGTGCAAGAGACTTCCTTGTCCCATCCCGCATCTATCCAGGTAAGTTCTTCGCCCTCCCTCAGTCACCTCAGCTCTATAAGCAGATATTGATGGTCTCCGGTTTCGATAAATATTTCCAAATCGCAAGATGTTACCGTGACGAAGACCCAAGAGGCGACAGACAGCTTGAGTTTACTCAGCTCGACATCGAGATGAGCTTTGTAAAGCGTGACGATGTCCTTGCTCTTATGGAGGACCTATTCGGCTACGTATTCAAAGATGTTATGAACGTAGAGCTTCCAGCACACTTCAAGAGACTCACTTATCAGGATGCCATGAATACTTATGGCTGCGATAAGCCGGATTTAAGATATGGACTCGAGATTCATGACGCTTCTACATTTGCTTCAGAGTCTACATTCACCCTTTTCCAGGAAACACTACAGAACAATGGATATATCAAGTATATCGTTGCTCCAAAGACAGAAGGTCATGACTTTACCAGAAAGTACATAACATCTCTGGAGGATGCTGCAAAGATTTATGGAGCAAAGAGCCTCTGCTGGATGAAGGTAGACAACGGCACTCTCTCCGGCGGCGTATCCAAGTACTTTGCAGGTAAAGAGAGTCTGGTCCTAGAAGAGACTAAGGCAAAAGACGGCGATATGATTCTCATGGTTGCCCTGGACAACTGGAAGAAGTGCTGCAATAGTATGGATGCCATCAGAAGAAAACTTGCCTCCGACTTGAATCTCATTCAGCCAGGCTTTGCATTCTGCTGGATCATCGACTTCCCTCTCTTCGAGTACAACGAAGACGAAGGAC
>CAMEXG010000077.1 GCA_945947045.1 uncultured Spirochaetales bacterium
CCTGGAGCCGGAGACAGGGGAGGAGAAATAATAGCAAAGGGAACTCCTGAAGAAATTGAAAAGAACCCTAATTCCATTACCGGCCGTTATTTATCTCACTCCATGACTATCGACGTTCCTGAAATAAGGCGAGAGGGAAATGGAAAGAGTATCAGAGTAAAGGGCTGCTGTAAGAATAACCTGAAGAACATCGATGTAGAGATTCCTCTTGGAAAGTTCGTATGTATTACTGGAGTCTCAGGCTCAGGTAAGTCCACATTCTTAAATGAAATACTTCAGCCAGCAGTAAAAAGAAAGCTCTTTAAAAAGAAAGAAAAGAAAGATGGATATGAATCGATAGAGGGATTGGAGTTCATCGACAAGCTTGTGGCTATTGACCAGAGCCCTATCGGCAGAACCCCAAGATCCAACCCGGCTACATATATCGATCTCTTCGGTCCTATAAGAGAGTTATATGCATCTCTACCTGAAGCAAAGGCAAGAGGTTATAATGCTGGTCGCTTCTCTTTCAATATTCCTGGCGGAAGATGTGAGAACTGCTCAGGTGACGGTACAATAAAAATAGAGATGCATTTCTTGTCTGATGTATATGTAAAGTGTGATGTCTGTGGTGGAAAGAGATATAACAAAGAGACGCTGTCTGTCACTTATAAAGGTAAGAATATAAGCGAAGTCCTGGACATGACGGTTGCGGAAGCCTTTGAATTCTTCTCTGCACATACGAAGATCAGAAGAAAACTGAAGACATTGATGGATGTGGGTCTTGATTATGTTAAGTTGGGTCAGAGTGCGCTTACTCTCAGTGGAGGTGAGGCCCAGCGAGTAAAGCTTGCTTTGGAACTATCAAAGATCCAGACAGGTAAGACCCTTTATATTCTTGACGAGCCTACCACAGGTCTTCATTTTGCAGATGTAAAAAAACTGTTGGAGGTGCTTGAGACATTGGTGGACCAGGGAAATACAGTAGTGGTCATCGAGCATAACCTGGATGTAATCAAGTGTGCTGACTGGATAGTCGACCTCGGTCCGGAAGGAGGAGACGGCGGTGGAACGATAGTTGCTGAAGGAGAACCGGAAAGAATTGTTGACTCCAAGGCCAGTTACACTGGATACTTTTTAAGGAAATTCCTACGTTGAAGAAAAGAATATTGCTTCTATTGTTATGTTTTATCTTTTCCCTTTCCTGGGTTTTCTCCCTTGGCGGAGAGACTATTATGTTTGCCGAAGGAGAAGTTTTGAAGTCTATTGCCAGAGAAAGGGGAGTGGAGACAAGTGGAAGTGATGATGAGATCAGAAGTAGGCTTTTCGAATTACTGGGACTAGAGGAAGTCACGGTTAAAGTTGACGAAAAAGAAAGTGAAGAATCCCAATACACCCTACAGATAAATAATGCCGATAATCTGAGGGAAGAAGACGGCACTATGATATTGGAAGGAAACGTCTCCATATCATTCCAGTATGGAGAAGATAAGCCGAAGACCCTCTCGTCGTCTTCTTTAATTCTTGATACGGAAAATAAAAAGATTACTGCACTGGGTACCGTTATTTATAAAGATAACAGTAAAGATGCGGCGATTCAGGAAATAAAGGCTGATGTCTTTTCTCTTCTATGGGAGAAGGGAGACTTTGTAATTAGCGGTGGAACTACCGAGACTGAGAGGAAAAACAGTGAAGATAAGAGTGTTTCTTTCTATACTACAGGTGAAACGCTTACTTATTCTTCGTCGGGATATATGCTTTATGATGAAGGTTACATCACTTCAAACCCCATTCATGCATACTCCTCCATCTCCGCTTCCCGCATCGCTATTCTTCCTGGTGAAGATATGTTCCTTTCCTCGGTTTTTTTCAACATAGGAAGAGTCCCTGTTTTCTATATGCCTTTTTTCTTTTACCCTGGGTCGAGAATACTTGGTAATCCTGTGTTCGGCTTCAACTCTTCTAAAGGTGCCTTTGTCAATACCACATTTGAACTCTTCGGCAATTATCCAGGAATTGAAGAAGTGGACGAGTCAAGCTCATTCTCCGCTATTCTGAAGTCCACAAGTGACCAAAGCTCATTTGTTCCCAAAGGCTATTATTATGGGGAGAATGATGAAGAGAATAGTTTTTCTTCCTGGGTGGGCAAAACACAGAGTCATCTTGCTCTTTTAGTGGACAGTTATTCAGGTTCCAATGGTATTTCTCTCCCAAATGGAGGTGTTCATGCCGCCCTTGACGGTGCCATTAATCTCTTTGACGGAAAATTGAAAATAAAGTTTATTGATGGTATCGGATACTCTTCACCTGTAAAGAGAAATGACGATAAGTTCAGGTTCTATGGGGAGAATTCTCTGGAGTTATCTGCATGGGGATTTAATATAAAGGCAAGTTATCCATTTTATTCGGACCAATATGTATTGAGAGATTTTTCTTCCCGCCTTACAGGATTCTCAATCAGCCCTTTATTGGGAGAAGAGACGCAATTACCTAAAGACAAAAGTTCCATTTCGTCTTTCTCCAGATCACTCTCCGGCTCATGGAGCCTACCTGGAAAGTATACGGGGTTCTTCATTTCTTCATTGAGTCTGAAGAATATATCATTAAAAGAGACCTTTAATTATAACTCTAATAAAGATGAATTCTTAGTTTCAGAGATTGTCTCCCCCTCTATTTCCTTCTCCCTCTCCGGGTCTCTTTTGGATTTGAAGAATAATGAAAAAAAAGAGGCGGGGGTAAATGATATAAAAGAAGAGAAAGAAGCAGATAAAATAGAAGAGAAAGAAGAGGTTCCACTAGATCCTCTTTTAGGAACAAAATACTCTTTTACAGGTGTCGAAACAAAAAAAGAGACTAATATAAGTAAGACATATATAAACCTTGGATGGTCTTTCTCCGGCGATATACTTGACAACAATTCCTACTCTGCGGGTAAAGAGACAGGCTCTGGTTCTTCATATGTATTCTCAGGAAAAGCCACTCTGAATGGAGGCGTGGGAGATTATTTGACAATTAAAGATACTTTGACGCCTTCCTATTCATTGAAAGATACAACGAGTGTCTATAGTTCTTATGAGGGCAATGTAAGAAAAGAGAATATATCGGTGACTAATAATCTCTCTCTTTCTGTACCGTATTTATTTACTACATATAATCTTTCTTTAAAGCTTTATACATTGGAGGATGTAAAAGAAGAAAAGAAATATAATAGTGGAAATGTATCAGAAAACAGCAAGAAGGAAGAGACACCCTTCTCTTGGGACAAATCTTCAGTAAAGACCCATGAACTGCAGTTCTCAAAATCCTTCGACACTACAATAGGTAAATTAAGCGGTAGGGTTACGCTTGTTCTGCCTCCTCTGGCCTTCGCCATCAATCCCTCGGTCTCTTATTCCTTCGATATATTCTCCTCATCATTCTCCTGGAGTTTCAAAGAAACCGACAATAAGATCCAACCTCAAAAAAGTAATCTTAAGTTTTCTTTCACAGGATCGAAGGCAGTCGCCTCTTTGGAGTCCACATATAATTTTGATGGTTTTACAGGTATATTTGAGCCGAGAAAACTAAGACTATATGGCTCTTTGTCTCTATATACTGACAATAAGAAATGGAGCATAGAAGAGAAAATAGACTATGTTCCAGAGAATAGCTTAGGCGTCAGAAACTGGTTTAATAACATAACCACGAATATAAAAATGGATGCCGTCACTTCTTCTATTGTATATTCCTCCATTGAAGAAAATAAGATAGAACTGGAAAGAGTGACCTTGACGACAGACATTAATTCAAAGAGTTTACAGTTCTGGAAGGGAAGAGTATTCTTGTCTTTCAAACTTAAGTCTTCGTTAAACTATAATAATAGGGAGAAGATCAGATCCTCCTTTACCCTTGAGCCACAGATCAAGTTCTCCATTGCAGAGTTCTTGGATTTCCAACTCTCTTTAATAACTGAAAACAGGAATATCGGATCATACTTTGTGGGTGACAAGTTCTCCTTCTCATCTCTATGGAAAGATTTAGCCAGAAGTATGGATTTCTTCGGAGAGGGAAGAAACAACACTTCATTTATTCTTCGCTCTATATCTCTTCAAGCGATACATGTAATGGACGACTGGAACCTTAATTGCAAATACTCCACCGAGATTGTAAAATCCAATGTTGTCGGTGGTAGTGTATATACACTCCAGCCATCACTATCCATATTCTTGTCTTGGAAGACTATGCCAGATTTGAAGGTTGAAGAAAACTGGAGACAAGTTAAGGATGATGACGGCACTTTAATATGGGAGAGAATGTAGTAATGGCTGAAACATATGTATTCGGAGACGATAGCGCAGAAAGCGTTCTTGGTCCTAATGATAGAAATCTCTCTTATCTGGAATTGATCCTTGGTTCTGATTTGGCTGTCAGAGGAGATAGTCTTACTATATTCCGCAACAATAATAAGTTTTTACCTCTAATGAAGAGACTGGAAGAGAAAGGTAGGGAAAGGGGAGTATTGGACGAAGGCGAGATATATATGGAGTTTCAGGCCGTAGGTCAGGAACTGGAAGAGGAAGAAAAGGAAGAGGTCCCTCATAAAGAAAGGGTATTGAAAGAGACTATTTCTGTTCTGGGTAAGACTGTATGGCCTAAGACAAAGAATCAGAAAGAGTTTATCAATGCACTTGCTTCCAACCAGATTATCTTTGCTTCCGGTCCTGCTGGGACAGGTAAGACATTTCTCGCTGTTGCATATGCCCTTGAAGAGGTTTTCAGCGGTAGAAAAAATAAGATTGTCATGACCCGTCCTGTTGTTGAAGCAGGAGAGTCGCTGGGCTTTTTGCCAGGAGACCTGTCACAGAAATTAAATCCATACCTTAGGCCTCTATATGATGCTATGGATGTGCTTTTAAATCCTCAGCAGATTAAAAGACTGGAGGAGAACGGTACCATAGAGATAGCACCTCTGGCATATATGAGGGGACGAAGTCTCAATAATAGTGTGGTGATACTTGATGAAGCTCAAAACACAACCAGTGGACAGATGAGAATGTTTCTTACCCGAATAGGAGAATCCAGTACGGCTGTTATTACAGGAGACCCCACACAGATAGATCTTCCAAAGAAAAGTGACAGTGGTTTTACTGAAGCAATGAATATACTAAGTGGAATAGAGTCACTCTCTGTGGTAAGATTCTCTCATAGGGATACTGTAAGATCCCGTATTGTTAGGGAGATAGTCAAGGCTTATTCCCTGGAGGAAAATAATGGCAAATAAGAAGAAATTACCCATTGATTTTACTCTTTTTTCAAAAGTGCAGCTTACTGCCTTTATATCATTGATGGTCATTTCTTTGATTCTTAGTGTCGGTATTCCTATTTTTCTCTCTTCCAATATGCTTCTGTCTGTAAAGACCTCCAGAGAATATAAAGCCAACGAACTAAGTGACGAGGATTTGATTTCTCCCATTTCTTTTACCTTTATTGATGAAGAGTCTACAGAGAAACTGAAAGATGAAGCTGAGGCCAAGGTCATTCCATACTTTACTTATTCCTACAGTGCTACTATGGAAATGAAGAATACAAGTGAAAAACTTTATTCTTTAATAGAAGAATACTCTAAAACAGGAATTATTGAAGAAGACATCAGCGAAGCTATGAAGGGATATATTATCCTGGCCACAAAAATCGGTGACGGTGGCGAGAAGATAGCTCTATATACCAGAGAGACAGTGGACTACTTTATAAAAAAGGGAGTATTCCAGGAATCTGATATAGCACAAGTGGTTCAAGATGGTAAGAAGACTATTGTAGTAGAACAGTCTTCCGACTTTCCATATTCATTGGAAAAGAAAGAAATGGGAATAGGTGAGTGTACTACTTCCATTTACCTTAGGTCTTCAATCTACCAGTATTTGGTCCAAAACTACTCTGACTTGGCCTTTGATGAGATGCAGTTGATTGCAGATCTATCTCAAATGATCATAAAGCCTAATGTAATATACGACGAGATATACACGAAAAGCCAAGTTGACAGAGCAAGAAATAGTGTTGAGCCTGTGGTAGTAAAGATAGAGAAGGGAGATTACATTTTAAAAACAGATACCTTGGTTACAGAAGAACAACTGAACATACTTGAAATACTGAATACAAAGAAAGTCTTCAATACTTCTCCTCTTTCAATTATACCGAGAGTCCTGCTTGTAGATTTTATCTTGATATTCTGGTTTGTCTACGAGTTCTCACTGGTACCCTACTCATATAGAAAGGCCCAATATACATTGATAATGCTATCTGTCATCGATGTCTCCATGCTTTTCGCATTCTTCATTTCTTGGGCTATGATCAATCAGGGGAGAACGGAGATTGCTTCCTTTATGCCGTTCTTTATTATAGGAATGGTGGGTACTACTATTACTAATAGACGTACTTACGGACTATTGGGCACACTTGTCTTCGCGTCCCTCTATACTCTTTGGCCCACGTCGGAATTGATGTCATTTTTCTATATTGTATTAGCTGCTTCGGCAGTAAACATGTCTATAAAAAATGACAAAGGCAGATTCCATACCATTGTTCTCTCTCTCCTGTGTATGCTTTATGCCGTCCTAATTACCATGTTCTTCGGTATATATAGGGAGATAGGAATAATTGATATTCTGGTGGATTCCATTGCTGCTGCTGCAAATATTCTGGTTTCTTTTATTGTTTATGCCGTCCTTCTCCCTATTTTGGAGAAAGTTTTCAATATTCCTACAAAGCAGAGACTTATGGAGTTGGCATATAATGACAATGCTGTATTGACTCAGCTTTCTCAAGTTGCCCAAGGTACATATAACCATGTAAAAAACGTCTCTGATTTGGCCTATGCCGGTGCTGTTGCAATCGGGGCCAACGCCGAGCTCACCTTGGTAGGCGCCAGATACCACGATATAGGAAAAATGGTTCACCCTGAATACTTTATTGAGAACCAAAATGACAAAAACGCCCATGATTCCATCTCTTCCCAGCTATCACGTTCCATCATCAAGAGCCATGTTAGACTAGGAACAGAGAAGGGTAAGGAAATCGGGTTGCCTCAAGAGGTTCTGGATATTATCGGAGAGCACCACGGAAACGACCTGATAAGGTTCTTCTATAACGAGGCTGTAAAGAATGCAAGTAAGAATAATGTGGTTGAAAAAGAGGACTTTATGTATGACGGAAATGTGCCGTCCACAAAGGAATCCGCAATAGTAATGCTTGCCGACTGTGTCGAAGCTGCCACAAGGACTATTAATAGACCGAACCATCAGAAATATGAAAAATTCATCAACTCCATTATTTCCGATAAGATAGCCCATGGCCAGCTGGACAACTCCAATCTTACTATGACGGATCTAAAGAAACTGAAGGAAGCCTTTATTCCTCCACTCTTCGGCAGAGACCACCATAGAATCAGCTATGATAATGATAAGGATTAAAAATGTATTACGTAGAGAATGAGACAGAAGAAAAAGTAGATTTAAAAGAAGTCAGAGCTATTCTTAAAAAAATAGTTTCGTATTATGGAGAAAAGAGAGATTTCTCCGTTACATTTGTTACAGATAGCGAAATCCAGGAATTGAACAAAGAATACAGAGAGATAGATGCTCCAACAGATATTCTTACATTCCGTCTGGATGACACTCCTTCTTTCCCGATATCTTTTGAAGATGAAGATGTTGATTTTCTTAACAACGAAGAAATGGGCGACATCTTTATTTCACTGGACACTATGAGAAGAAATGCAGAGGAGTTCGGAGTAAGAGAAGAGGAAGAATTATCTAGGCTTCTTCTCCATGGAATCCTTCATCTCAGAGGTCTTGATCATAAAACAAATGACTTCGAAAAGGAAGAAATGCTCAAAGAACAGGAAGATGTGCTGGCTAAACTCTCTCTCAAAAGTTAATCGGTTTATAAAAATATGAGAATTTGTCTTTTCTTTTTAGGATAGTTATATTCACTGTATTGATTAAAGAACACAAATGTGGTAATAGAAAAACCGCATATTCGGATAAATTGTTATCTAATTTGATGTCGTCATGTATAAGGAGAATTAACATGAAAGTTGGTATTAATGGTTTTGGAAGAATCGGACGTTTTGTCTTCCGCGCTGCAATGAACCGCCCGGATGTTGAGATTGTTGGAATCAACGACCTCTGCCCAGTAGATTACCTTGCATATATGCTCAAGTATGACACAATGCATGGCCAGTTCCAGGGAACAATTGAAGCAGATACTGAGAAGTCTGAACTTATCGTCAACGGTAAGCACATCAGAGTTACAGCATGCAAGGATCCTAACGAACTCGCTTGGGATGCAGTTGAAGCTGAGTATGTTGTAGAATCAACAGGTCTCTTCCTTACAAAGGAGAAGGCTCAGGCTCATATCAACGCAGGTGCTAAGTATGTTGTTATGTCAGCTCCTTCAAAGGATGACACACCAATGTTCGTATGCGGTGTCAACGAAGATACATATGTCAAGGGAACTCAGTTTGTTTCCAACGCTTCTTGTACAACTAACTGTCTCGCTCCTATCGCTAAGGTTCTTAACGACAACTTCGGAATCCTTGATGGTCTCATGACAACTGTTCACTCAACAACAGCTACTCAGAAGACTGTTGACGGACCAAGTATGAAGGACTGGAGAGGTGGTAGAGCTGCTTCCGGCAACATCATCCCATCTTCAACAGGTGCTGCAAAGGCTGTCGGTAAGGTTATTCCTTCTCTCAACGGTAAGCTCACAGGTATGTCAATGAGAGTTCCTACTCTTGATGTTTCTGTCGTCGACCTCACAGTCAACCTCGCAAAGCCAGCTACATATGCAGAGATCTGCGCTGCAATGAAGAAGGCAAGTGAAGGCGAGCTCAAGGGTATCCTCGGATACACAGAAGATGCAGTTGTTTCTTCCGACTTCCTCGGTGACACAAGAACATCTA
>CAMEXG010000078.1 GCA_945947045.1 uncultured Spirochaetales bacterium
GAAACAACTCCCTTGGTTCATATCCCAGTGGTGCTGTATGTGATAACACGCAGTCGATTTTCCAATCTTTCTCTTTCAGCTTCTTTGTTATCCTTCTTTTCTCTTGAGACGAAAGAAGCTCGTCTTCCCACCAGGTCTTTCCCCAGAAGGGTTCATATATAATCCTGGTTTCCTTATCGATGGAGTATGCACCGCCTATTACGATGGTTTCCAAGCCTCCTATATCGTATATTTCTCCGTCAATGGCGAAAAGTAGGGAAGGAAACTCATCTTCAACCAGTACTGATCCTCCCTGCCATTCTTTCTTTTTATAGCTTTGGATACTCTCTGCTCTCATTTCATGATTACCTCTGATAAAGAAGAAAGTGAGAGGCAATCTAGATACTTCACATTTTTTTACTCTGTCGCTTTTTTCTCCATAGAAGTTTAGTGAAGCGTCTCCCAGGACTATCATCAAATCATTTTTTGTTGTTTTATTTTTTCTGCAGAAAGATTCGAAACGACTAAAATCTCTATGAGTGTCTCCAGTTATAAAGATCATAGTTTCTCCTAGATGTCGGATAATCAAATTGACTTGAAAGCATCAGTCAGCAATAACATCACTGTACTTATCTCTGTCTTTCTCAAAAACATGACGGACATAAGAGCATTCAGGCCTTATTCTTTTCCCTTCTTCTTTCGCTTTGTTGACGATAGCTTGGAGAAGACGCAAGGCGATTCCTTGTCCTCCATATTCTTTATCCACATCAGTGTGGTAAATGACCCAATTATCACCATCTATTCTGTATTGGCACTTTCCAATAAGTTTTTCTCCATCATAAGCGTTTGACGCAAGGTTCTCGTTTCTTATTTCAATCATCGTCCATCTCTTATAGTAAATATAACACAATATAATATGCCTTAGTTTATTCTCTTTCTAAAAAGTATTAGAAGGAAAAAAACAAGCATGATTTGAGTGTAGTTATTTTTCTAGAGAAAAAGGTGAAAAATAATACTTTTATAAATATATATATTGTGAATAAATAACTGTATAAATTATTTATAGTATGCCAAAATTGTTATAATAATATATGTTTTGGCAGATTATAAGAGTATTCAAGTCTATCGGAGAAATCTCGAATCTTATTTTTAGAGATGTGTTGTATTAATGAGATATCTCTAGTGAGAAATATTAGTCTTTCTATATTTAAGAGGCGTTATTCAACAGTGTTTCTTAAATGATTTTTGAAAGTGACTTTGGCTGGAGAAGTATAGGTAGTTACTCATTTCAGTTCGTGACTTTTCTGTATATCTCAATAGATTTTTTGCTTCGCGAAGACGACATTATTTTATATAATCAAAAATAGTCATTCCTGGTTCGGATTGAAAACGTCTGAAAATATAAGCTCTATTTTTTCAGATATTTCTACTATCTTTTCAATGGAGACGGACTCATTAATATGAATAGACTGCCTTCGATACTCTCTTAGAAACAAAACAGAGTATTTTGGAGTATAGATAGAGAGGAATAAGAAATATTTTTCATGTTTAGTTTTTATTTTGTAAGTACTTGGTGTTATTTTATTGTTGGAGGAGTCTTATGGGACGACAAGAAAACTTAGAAATATTTGAAGACACAGTGTGTCTTTATAATACAAACGAATACTTAAGAAAGAGTATAGAGAGTTCTTCTTTGGAAGAAGAGTTCTATGCAGGTGATAAGAGTGTTGCAAGAGATAATAAAAGCATCTATGAAAATGACGCAAGAATTATTGTAAGCCAGAAACGGTCTATGGAGGCTGCTTCTTACTATGCACGTGAGAATAAGAAAGTATGTGTACTAAACTTTGCTTCTGCAACTAACCCTGGTGGAGGAGTGACCAAAGGTTCTTCGGCTCAGGAAGAAGCAATATGTAGAGTATCTACACTTTTCCCTTGCCTTAAAGAAAGAAAAATGATGAGGTGCTTCTATTACCCACATAGAGATGCCCTTGATCCACTACATAACGATGACGCTATCTATACTCCAAATGTGGTAGTCTTCAAATCAGACACCTCTTACCCTAGGCTTTTAGTTGAAAACAAGTGGTATAAAGTGAATGTAATTACTTCAGCCGCTCCTAATCTGAGACAGAATCCAAGTAACAGTATGAACGGAGGAGACGGATACAAAAAAGCAGAGATAACAAAAGAGAACCTTCTCGCTTTATTGGAGAAAAGAATCCATAGAATACTGGCGATAGCAGAGAAGAAAGGCAACGAAGTCGTTATCTTGGGCGCCTTTGGCTGCGGGGCATTCTCTAATCCTCCTGAAATAGTTGCCAAAGCAATGAAGAATGAAGTAGAGAAGTTTAGAAAAAGCTTTGAGATTATTGAGTTTGCCGTCTACTGTCCACCATATGATGACACAAATTATCGTGTGTTCAAAAGAGTGCTGGAGACAATATAAATCATTGTCATGTTGGTAATTAGCTGTAATTCCTTCCATCATTTTGAGGGAAGGAATTCAGGATAAGAAGTGTTACTTACAATATAACTACTGTTTCGTATAGTGGCTTTTTGTCGTAATGTTGTGTAGAAGGTTTTGAGTCAGAAGCAGGATATCCCATAACAAGAATGCTGATTATCTCTTCGTTTTCAGGAATACTGAATTCGCTTCTCACAGCTTCCGGGATAAAATGCATAATCCAAGTCGACCCTATGCCGATGTCATAGGCAGCAAGCATCATATTTGTCGTTACTATGGCACCGTCGACATAAGCGCTGGATTGTTGGTCATACTCTCTGACCCAACACTTTGTTTTGTCTACAGTGATAATAAAAGCCAGGGTTTCTCCGAAGTGTGATGTCTTGCACTTTTGGAGCTTTTCCAGTGCTTCATGACTACATAGGGCATATATCTTCTGTGGCTGCTTGTTGCATGCAGTGGGGGAGACCTGAGAGGAATAGAGTATAAGATCAATCTTTTCTTTTTCTACTTTTTTGGCGGAAAACTTTCTCACAGAATATCTTTTTTCACATAATTCATTGAAATTCATACCTATCTCTCTTCCTTTATTCCACCTTGTATAGGTTGATTATTTTTCTTATCCATCATTCCCAAAACTATGAATACTAAGCTTCCTATTACTCCCCAGAAAACGGGAAGAATGTCGACTTTATAGAAAAGTATCTTTCCCATTATAGTGAAAATGGGAGCCGCCGCCATAGATAATAGCACGTAGACTTTATTAATAGTCTTTTTATAGAAAAGAGCTATGACAAGAGGAAAGAAGCTTACCGCTCCTCTTAGTCCCGCCCCCATAAACGTCCAGTTTAGTATCAAGGCGCCTTTATTTGACATTACCACAGAAGATACGATGGATAAAAGAATTAGGATAAGGACACGTGTTGCTCTTGTCTCATTCTTTATTCTATTTTTCATCAGTCCTCTGTAGATAATTGTGGAAGTAGCATAAAGTGTTCCGGAAGTAGTGCCTACCAGTGTCAAAAGAAGCATCCCTTCCAGACATCCTGCAATAAATGGCGGCATCTTTAGCTGGATAAACAGTGGCAGTGCTGTTGAAGAATCAATGGAAGGATGGTTTAACTTCATGTACAAACCTACAAGAATGCAGAATAGCCCGATGAAGGGACCTATGAAGGAAGAGAGTATAATGGCTCTCTTGCTCTCTTTATATGTTTTCCCTGTAATAAGTGCAGAAGTGTAATTCTGCCCCGTGATTATTCCGAGGGCAAGGGAAATAACCTGGCTTAGGTTTTTCCATACTCCTCCGTTAAAAATATTAAAGTATGAGGAGGGAAGTGTAGTGAGATGAGAGCCTAAAGAGAGATAAGCGATAATGCCGCAACTTCCAAAGCCTAGAGCCATAAGAACTGTCTTCAGGATCCCCATGTATCCCAAGGATATTCCTCCGCCAAAGAAAACATAAATAAGGACCAAAACTATGAAGATCAACAATGCGTATGGGGAAGATATGGGCAGAAGAGATGTAATCAGAGCTACCCCGCTTAATACTTGAGACACAATGGAGAGTGTAGTCCCCCCTGCAGATAATAGGCTCATGGTGATGCCACACTTTTCTCCATATTTATCACTGACAATCTCCAAAAGGGTGTTCTTGTCACTGAAATATATACGCTTTGAGAATACAAAAGAAAATAGAAGAATTCCTATAGAACATCCTAGAGTATACCACCAGGCGGAGAAACCGGATTCAAATGCAGCTTGTGATGTCCCCACTGTCGAGGATCCTCCAACTAGAGTACCTACTATCCCTCCAAGGACCAAATAAGAAGAGACAGATCTCTTCCCACTGAAATCTTTGCCCTTCTGTTTCTTAGAGGACACTGCACTGACTGAAAGAATCAAAACTAGAATAGCCAATAGACCGAAATACATCATAGACTAATACCCATGAAATTCTATATCTAGGATAGGAATAATTACAATTTCTTTGTTGAAACTCCAATAAGATTGATTAAGGATATAATAGTGCAATTCATTAGTTTTGTCTAAATCTGAGGTTTTATATCATATCTAGACATAAAAGAACCATAATTTTGTCTAAATCTAATAATTTACATAATATTTAGACATAAACCTGCCATAATTCTGTCTAAATCTATGGTTATTTATAATATTTAGACATAAGCACATTGCTTTTGGCTTTGTCAAATGGTATCATAGATTCATGAATAATAAGATTATAGGAAGAGAAAAGGAAATAAAAATACTTCAAAAGTGCCTGGCGATAAACGAATCCCAACTAATTATAGTTTATGGTAGAAGAAGAGTCGGAAAAACCTTTTTGATAAACAACTTCTTTGAAAACTCTTTTGATTTTAAAGTATCTGGTGCATATGATTTACCTAAAGAAGCACAAATCAAGAATTTTGTTGCTGAGATAAATCTAAGCTTTAAAAAAAATTATGACACTCCTTCTAATTGGTCTGATGTATTCTTTTTGCTTAGAAAAGAATTAGAATCTCTTCCTCAAGAAAGAAAGAGTGTTGTTTTTATAGATGAAATGCCTTGGTTAGATACTCCCAGCTCTGGTTTTCTCCCTGCCTTTGAGTATTTCTGGAATAATTGGGGTTCCAGTAGAGAAAATCTTATTTGCATTGTATGTGGCTCTGCAACACAGTGGATTGTTGATAATATCTCCGAAAACAAAGGTGGATTATTCAATAGACAGAGTTGCAGATTATATTTAGAGCCATTTAGTCTCAATGAAACTGAGAAATTCTTAGTTTCCAGAGGCTTTGTCTGGTCTCGATACGACATAGCAGAATGTTATATGATAATGGGCGGAATCCCTTACTATCTTAACTATTTGGATAACTCTCTTACGTTAAACCAAAACATTGATGCACTTTTCTTCAAAAGAAGAGGATTACTGTGGGATGAGTTTTCTCATTTATATGCAACGCTTTTCAAAAACAGTCCCCAATATATAAAAGTAGTTGAAGCATTAAGTAAAAAACGTATGGGAATGACAAGAGACGAGATAGCAAAAGAATCAGGACTCAAACCAAATGGTGAATTAACTAAATTATTGGAAAACTTGGAGAACTCCAGCTTTATTCATGTTTATTGTTATTTTGGAAATAAGAAGAAAAATAGGATTTATCAACTATCTGATTACTATACTCTCTTCTATTATAAGTTCCTAAAAAACAATACAGGTACTGACGAGAACTTTTGGACTAACTCCCTTGATAATCCATCAGTGAGAGCTTGGAAGGGACTTTCATTTGAACTTCTATGCCGCGATCATATTAATCAGATTAAAAGAAAGCTAGGAATCGAAGGTGTTTTGACTGAAACTTCAGTTTGGTATCAGAAGGGAAGCGAAGGAGAAAAAGGTGCTCAGATAGACTTGGTAATTGATCGAAGAGATAGAATCATTAATCTACTTGAGATAAAGTTCTCGGAGCATGAATTCGATATAGATAAGAAGACTAGTGAGAGTTTAATTAATAAAAGAGAATGCTTTAGGCGTAATACTAAGACCAAAAAAGCACTTCATCTCACCCTTGTTACAACATATGGATGCAAAGGGAACAGAAATATAATTCAGAGCGAAGTCACTTTGGATAGTTTATTTGGATAAACACGAACAGAACAAAGTCGTGTCTATATCCATACACTTTGAATATAAAGAGAAACTCACCATTTTCTGTAATAAGAGTTGTCTGTTTCTTAATAATACTTGCATTTCTGAAATAGTGTTCTTTGAAATTCATTTCTGAAATTGCATTTTACGAAATCTGTATCAACCCCTTATAATTACATTATAGAAATTAAATTCAGTATGAAAATTAATTTCAGAAAAGGTAATTATGGGAGTACTAGATAATACTAAATTCATTTTGAAAGTGTGTGAGCTCTTTTATCTTAAGGGTATGAGCCAAAAGGAAATATCTGCTCATTTGGGTATTTCTAGACCTCAGGTTTCAAGAATTATTGCAGTAGCCAACGAGAAGAAGCTCGTCTCTATTCACCTTAATTACGAAAATGTTCAAGAGAACGCTTTGCAGAACCAACTATATGATAAATACGGTATCGAGACTTTAGTCTTCGATACAGAAGATACAAAAGGAAATCAGCAGTATAGACTTCTAGCAGAGAAATCGGCCGATTATTTGTCTATTGAAATAAAGGACGGATACTCTGTAGGCGTAATGGCTGGTAGGACTATACGTTATTTGGCTGATTCTATTCCTCTTTCTCGCCATCATGGTCTAAAATTCGTCCCTCTCTGTGGCGAAAACTCTATTAATGGAACTGAATGGTACTCAAATGTAATAGCACAGAGAATGGCTTCCCGTTCAAATGGCAAGTATTGTTTTTTTACTGCTCCTCACGTATTGAAGAATGCAGAGGCCAAAGCCATTTTGATGGAAGAACCAAATATTAAAGAGATGTTTAACATGATCAGTCATTGTGACGTTTGTCTTGTAGGTATAGGTGGTGCTGTGGCGGAGTCCACAGGTATCAGAGCCAGTCAGCTGACAGATGAAGACATAAGTTCCCTTTCTAGTATGAATGCAAAAGCTAATATCTGCTCTACATACCTAGACGAATATGGAAGAGTCGTAGATACAGAGCTGAGTGACAGAATACTCGGCGCCTCTATCCTGGATATACAGAAATCAAAAGTAATTGCTTTGGCTTGTGGTGACGAGAAAGTCGATGCAATTAAGGCTGTGCTTAAGAGCAGGCTTATTGATGTCCTCGTCACGTCTATTGATACGGCACAAAAATTGCTTTAAGAGCAAAAAAGGAGAAAAATATGAAAAAAATCGTTTTGGCATTGGCAGTGGTTATGCTTATCGCATTCCCAATTTTTGCAAATGGTGCACAGGAAAAGGCAAAAGAAGTCTCTATCTGCACTCCATATATGTCATCAGTAACAACAAAGCAGGATGTCGACATAATGACAGCTGAATTCGAGAAGGCTGGAATCAAGGTTTCAACATTCGATAGTGCAAATGATTTCGGTAAGCTCGCTTCTGACATCGAAACTGCAACTGTTTCCGGTACCGGTGCAATCATCATCGTAAGTGTAGACCCAAATCTTGTATCAGCCCAGATTCAGGAAGCTGCAAATGCAGGTATCCCTGTATTCGGTGTAGACGCTGGTTATATCGATTGTATGCAGATGAACGCTACCAGTGACAACTATCAGATGGGACAGCAAATGTGTGATTATGTATTCTCTCTCATGGGTGGAAAGGGAAAGATTGTCCACATTACCCATAGACCACATCCGGGCGTAGTAAAAAGGACTCTCGCTCTTATTGACGAACTTGACAAGAACAAAGACATCCAGCTGATAGCAGAGTATCACTGTGATGTTCCAAACCAGATCAACAATGCAAAAGAAATAGTTGAAAACGTTCTCACGACATATCCTGAAAAGGGAAGCATCGATGCAATCGTATGTGCTTGGGATGAACCGGCTATTGGCGCAACTCAGGCATTGATGGAAGCAGGAAGAGATGAGGTTATAGTTGTTGGTGTTGATGGAAATGAACAGGCTGTACAGTTGATTAACCAAGGAACAACCTTCAAGGCTACTCTTGCTCAGGACTTCGAGGGAATGGCAAGACTCACGGCTCAGGAAGTAATAAAGGTTCTTAACGGAGAGACAGCTCTTAAGGGTGAACAGTACGTTCCAGCTCTTCTTATCACAGCAAAATAAAAGCTCAATTATTGCGGATGCTTTCGGGCATCCGCATATGGATAACAAAATGATAATCGAAACAAAAGGCTTAAGTAAAAGATTTGGTAATTTCTATGCCCTCTCTAATATTAATCTTTCCATAAAAAAAGGGGAGATACATGGTCTTGTGGGAGAGAACGGGGCGGGAAAGTCTACATTGATAAAAATTCTTACCGGGGTTTATACAAAGACAGATGGAGATATTTTTGTCGATGGAAAAAAGGTGGAGATTAATTCTCCTACTGAAAGCAGAAACTTGGGAATAAGCGTCATTCACCAAGATAGAAATCTAGTTCCAGCTTTTAATGGGGTTGAGAATATTTATCTCGGTATGGATACTCCAAAAAGGTATGGCGTCGACGTTGACTTCAGAACAATGAGGAAAAATATCGAGAGTGTCATGACTCGTTATGATATCGATATTCCTCTTGAAAAAATGGCTAAAGAGTTGTCTCCAAGCCAGAAGACTATGTTGGAGATAGTCAGAGCCGTAATGAATAACTGTAGGCTCCTAATTATGGATGAACCCACAGCCTCATTGACAGATAAAGAGACTGTAAGGCTATTTTCTTTGATTAAGAGAATTAATGCTGAGGGAACAGCCATTCTGTATGTTTCTCACAGAATGGAAGAGATTTTT